>NZ_JAAGPG010000063.1:0-27685 GCF_017104665.1 Burkholderia sp. Se-20378
AGCGGCGCGACCGCGTTGGGCGCGCAGTCGGTTGCACAAGGCGCCAATGCGAAGGCGGTCAGCGTGGGCAGCGTTGCACTGGGTTCCGGCGCGCTCGGCAACGCGACCGATGCGCTCGCGCTCGGCGCCGGTGCGTCCGCGACGTTCGCGAACAGCGTGGCGTTGGGCGCAGGTTCGTTGACGACGGTCGGCGCGCTGACGAACTACGTTGCGTACGGCCTGAGCAGCCCGCAATCGTCGGCCGGCGAAGTGAACATCGGCAACCGGCAGATCACGGGCCTCGCGGCCGGCAAGAACGGCACGGACGCGGTGAACGTATCGCAGCTCGATTCGGTCGCGAACCAGCTGACGACGCTGATCGACCAGCGCACGACCAACCTCGGCGGGCAGTACACGACGAACCCGAACGGCACGAACGTGCCGCCGGGTTCGACCGGCCCGAATTCGTCGGCGGGTGGGTCGGGCGCGGTGGCATCGGGTTCGAACAGCACGGCGGTCGGCAACAATGCGCTCGCATCGGGCAACGGTTCCACCGCCATCGGCGTGGGCTCGACGGCGTCGGGCAACAATTCGGCCGCGATCGGCACGGGCAGCAACGACGGCGGGCGGTCGAACGTCGTCGCGGTCGGTTCGACGGAGTCGGCGCGCCAGGTCGTCAACGTCGCGGCCGGCACCCAGGGCACGGATGCGGTGAACGTGAACCAGCTGAATGCGGTGTCGAACCAGTTCACGCAGTCGCTGAACACGGTCAACAACCAGCTCACGCAGATGCAGCAGCAGATCCAGCAGACCGATTCGATGGCACGTGAGGGGATTGCGGCAACCGCCGCGATGGCGTCGATCCCGCACATGGACCGCGACTCGAACTTTGCGATGGGGGTCGGTACGGCGACGTTCCAGGGGCAGAAGGCCATGGCGGTCGGCGTGCAGGCGCGCGTCACGGAGAACCTGAAGGCGACGCTGAACGGCGGCTTCGCCGGCAGCCAGCGCGTCGTCGGCGCGGGCATGCTGTATCAGTGGAAGTGATCGCGCGCTGCGGTTCGTTCCGGCACGCACTGCCGGGGCGGACCGCGCCGAACGCAAACGCACGCGGACGCGGCTGCGCCAATGCGCCGCACGCGCCATGCCCATCGCATTTTCGGAGTAATCAAGTGAAAAACATCCATCTTGCCCTGCTGGCGTCCGTCGTTTCCCTCGCGGCCTGTTCGAGCGCATCGGGACCGACGTACAACGCATACGAGCTTCAGCCGCGCGACGGCATCCGGACTTTCCGCGTCGACTGCCACGGCATCCTGTCGAGCGCCAATACCTGCATGAAGGTCGCGACGCGCATGTGCGGCAACGAGGCCGTGCGCACGGTCGATTCCACGACGCCGTACCGCGACGGCGCCGATCCACACTCGATCGTATTTCAGTGCGGTGCGGCACCCGCGCCGGTCGCTGCGGCGGCCGCGCCTGCGCCCGCCGCGGTCGAGAAGGTGAGCCTGACCGGCGATGCGTACTTCGCGACCGACTCCGCCGTGCTGACGTCCGCCGCCACCGCCGCGCTCGACACGCTGCTGAACCAGCAGGGCGACAAGCATTTCTCGCGCGTGGAAGTGGACGGTTATACCGACGCGACCGGCTCGGATGCGCACAATCAGGCGCTGTCGAAGCGCCGCGCCGATGCGGTCGCGGGGTATCTGCGCGAACACGGGCTGAAGGCGGAATCCTTCGCGGCGACGGGGCATGGAGAAACCAATCCGGCCGCATCGAACGAGACCGCCGAAGGGCGGGCGCGCAATCGCCGGGTGGAAATCTCGCTGCAGAAGTAAGACGTCGCTATCGGGTGGCCGCAGGCGTGGTCGTCGCGACCGGACGGCTCGCTTGCGGCTGCGGCGTTTCGCCCGCCCCGTACGACGCCTGTGCAGATATCAGTTCACGCTTCGAGCGCGATGCGCGGAAAGCCGAGGGTGTGACTGGTGGCCATGGCTCGCTCCCCAAGCATCGTTGAACCGGCGGATCGCAACGGCGCAAACGATGAAGTAAAATTGCCATATCTCAATAAAGTATGAATTTTACTCATCCACCATGCTTGATCGTATTCACTTATCCATCGTGCAAGAGGTGGAAAAGCAAGGTTCGCTGACCGCAGCCGCAGGCGTCCTGCACGTGACGCAGTCGGCTTTGAGTCACAGCATGAAGAAGCTGGAGCAGCAGCTCGGCACCGACATCTGGCTGCGCGAAGGCCGCAGCCTGCGCCTGACGCAGGCCGGCCAATACTTGCTGGCGGTGGCCAACCGGGTGCTGCCACAGCTGAACCTGGCCGAAGAACGCTTGCAGCAGTTCGCCCAGGGTGAGCGAGGCACCTTGCGCATCGGCATGGAATGTCACCCGTGTTACCAGTGGCTGTTGAAAGTCGTGTCGCCTTATCTGGCTGCGTGGCCGGATGTGGACGTAGACGTCAAACAGAAATTCCAGTTTGGCGGCATCGGCGCGCTGTTCGGTTACGAGATCGACCTGCTGGTCACTCCCGATCCGCTGGACAAGCCGGGCCTCGTATTCGAACCGGTATTCGACTACGAGCAAGTCCTGGTCGTGGCCGGCAATCACAGGCTGGCCAAGGAGGAATACGTCCAGCCCAAGCAGTTGAGCAACGAGGTGCTGGTGAGCTACCCGGTGCCGGTCGACCGCCTGGATATCTACAGCATGTTCCTCACGCCAGCCGGAATCACGCCCAAACGGCATAAGGCCATCGAGACCACCGACATCATGCTGCAGATGGTCGCCAGCGGCCGCGGCGTGGCTGCGCTGCCACGCTGGCTGGTGCTGGAGTACGCGGACAAGATGGATGTGGTGCCAGTACGGCTGGGTGAAAACGGCATTGCGAAACACATCTATCTGGGTGCTCGCGAGGCGGACGTGGGGACTGATTATCTGCGTGCATTCATCGAGCAAGCGAAGGGGCGTGGCGCGGCTTGATGCTTCGTGGCAGCCGATTCCATGAATGATGCTCATGGGAACATGAAAATATATCCATTTTCATTTGTCCCGGTCGGAGGCCACAATTCGCGGCTGCCCAGTTCGATGGACGCGGGTGTTATTTCAAGGGTCTTCTCATGGCATCCACGATCGAACGCAAGCCGTTGGCGTTACCCGGCGGGCACAAGAAAGTGCTGCTGCATTCCTGCTGCGCGCCTTGCTCGGGCGAAGTGATGGAGGCGATGCAGGCGTCCGGCATCGATTTCACGATCTTCTTCTACAACCCGAATATCCACCCGCTGAAGGAATACGAGCTACGCAAGCAGGAAAACATCCGGTTTGCAGAGCAATTCGGTATTCCATTCATCGATGCCGACTACGACCGCGACAACTGGTTCGAGCGTGCCAAAGGCATGGAAAACGAGCCGGAGCGCGGAATCCGCTGCACCATGTGCTTCGACATGCGTTTCGAGCGCACAGCGTTGTATGCGCATGAACACGGCTTCCCCGTCATCACCAGCTCGTTGGGCATCTCGCGCTGGAAGAACATGCAGCAGATCAACGATTGCGGTGTGCGCGCGGCGTCGCACTATCCCGACATGCTGTATTGGGAATACAACTGGCGCAAAGGCGGCGGCTCGGCGCGCATGATCGAGATCAGCAAGCGAGAAAACTTCTACCAGCAAGAGTATTGCGGCTGCGTCTACTCGCTGCGCGACACCAATCGGCATCGTGTGGAAAGCGGCCGGGAACGCATTCAGCTGGGTGTGAAGTTCTACGGCGACGACGACTCCGCCATCGAATCCTGAGCGCGTCATCCGTACCCGGACGAGTGAGCAGGGCGGTTTGAAAGCGCCGTACCTTGGCAAGCCCCTGGTCGTGCCGTGTACCGTCTGACGCCTGTCACGGAGCGCCGTGGCGCAGGCCTCGATGCTCCGCTGGAGCATCCGAAGCGACGCGAAACCGACCTGCGCCTCTTATCTGCTGCGATTCAGCACGGGATCGAACCGGCTTTCGGCCATTCCATTCGCCGCTCCTGGTCGACGCCGTGAGGGGCGTCTCTTCCACGCGCGCCTCATTTCATGGTTCGCCGTCAGATTCAATCCGAAGCAAACGAACCCTCTTGTCGCGCAGGCATTCGCCAAGCACGCTCCAAGACTTCGCCATCAGGCTTTCTGCCTGACTGATCGCCGGAGCGGTCAAACCCTGCAAGCCAGGCCTCTGAGGCGGATGGGGCATGAAGGGGCGTATCCGCGCAGCTGCCTTGGGCAGGCCATGAAGCGGTGAATCGAGGGGCTGGTCTGCGGGCAAGCCAGCCGGCACGCCACATCATGAACGTGGCTAATGGGTCGATGAGATTAATTCACTTTTTTTCATCGATAGCTCCGCATAGAATTTGTTTTCAATGCCGATATCACAAAGATTTCTGAGCAAAGATCAGAAAATAAAATCGGAAAGCATCGAATAACCAAGGGATGAATCCAGTCTTCATCTCGGAAATCAGGGCGTCAGATCAAAATGAGTAAAGATTTTACTTTTGCCATCAAGCGCATTTGCTTCGATGAAGACTATCGGCCGTCAGACTGTACGCGTATCACGACCAACTTCGCCAACCTGGCCAGAGGAGAGAGTCGTCAGGAGAATTTGCGCAACACGTTCAGGATGATCGACAATCGTTTCAATGCCCTGGCGCATTGGGACAATCCTGAAGGTGACCGCTATGCCGTCAAGCTGGAAATCATTTCCGTCGAAATGAGCATTGATGGCGAGGGTAGTGGCAGCTCCCTCCCTTTGATCGAAGTATTGAAAACGAATATTGTCGATCGAAAGACGGGTGAGCGCATCGAGGGCATCGTAGGGAACAACTTCTCCTCTTACGTTCGAGACTATGACTTCAGCGTCCTGTTGCTGGAGCACACGAAGGATCAGGCCAAATTCAGCACGCCGGAGAATTTTGGGGATCTGCACGGGAAGCTGTTCAAGTGCTTCGTGAATTCAAGCGCCTACAAGGCCAATTTCAACAAGCAGCCCGTCATCTGCCTGAGTGTCTCCAGCAGCAAGACCTATCATCGGACCGCCAATCAGCATCCGGTATTGGGCATCGAATACTTGCAGGACGAGTACTCCCTGACTGACGAGTACTTCAAGAAGATGGGCTTGAAGGTTCGCTATTTCATGCCGCCGAACAGCGTTGCGCCTTTGGCTTTCTATTTTTCCGGCGACCTGCTTGGCGACTACAGCGATCTCGAGCTGATCGGCACCATCAGCACGATGGATACGTTCCAGAAAATTTACCGGCCCGAGATTTACAACGCGAATTCCGCGGCAGGGAAGTCCTATCAGCCAAGTTTGAAGCACCAGGATTTTTCGTTGACTCGAATTGTTTACGATCGGGAAGAACGCAGCCGGCTGGCGATCGAGCAGGGAAAGTTTGTCGAGGAGCACTTCATCAAACCGTACCACGCTGTTCTTGAGCAGTGGTCCGCTAACTACGCTCTTTGATTATTCAAAAAACAAGGTCACTATTGTGAAGAAATTGCTACCGACTTCTACTGCTGGCAGCTTGCCCAAACCCTCCTGGCTCGCACAACCCGAGACACTGTGGTCGCCCTGGAAATTGCAGGATGAGGGGTTGGTCGAGGGCAAGCAGGATGCGTTGCGTTTGTCATTGCAAGAGCAACAACATGCAGGCATCGACATCGTCAGCGATGGCGAGCAAACGCGCCAGCATTTTGTGACGACGTTTATCGAGCATCTCGACGGCGTCGATTTTGCGAACCGCAAGACCGTTCGAATCCGTGATCGCTATGATGCAAGCGTGCCGACGGTCGTTGGTGACGTTGCTCGACAAAAGCCGGTGTTTGTTGAAGATGCCAAATTCTTGCGCCAGCAAACCAAGCAACCCATCAAATGGGCGCTGCCTGGCCCGATGACGATGATCGATACGCTTTATGACGATCATTACAAGAGTCGCGAAAAGCTGGCTTGGGAGTTCGCCAAGATCCTGAACCAGGAAGCGAAGGAACTGGAGGCCGCCGGCGTCGATATCATTCAGTTCGACGAGCCCGCCTTCAACGTCTTCTTTGACGAGGTGAATGAATGGGGCGTTGCGACCCTGGAGCGGGCCATTGAAGGTCTCAAGTGTGAGACCGCCGTGCATATCTGCTATGGCTATGGCATCAAGGCCAATACGGATTGGAAAAAGACGCTGGGGTCGGAGTGGCGGCAGTACGAAGAAGCCTTCCCCAAGCTGCAAAAATCCAGTATCGGGATGGTTTCGCTGGAATGCCACAATTCGCATGTTCCAATGGAGCTGATCGAGCTGATTCGAGGCAAGAAGGTGATGGTCGGGGCCATCGATGTCGCAACCGATACCGTTGAAACGCCCGAGGAAGTCGCCAACACGTTGCGAAAAGCCCTTCAGTTTGTCGATGCCGACAAGCTCTATCCTTGCACCAACTGCGGCATGGCCCCGTTGTCCCGTGCAATCGCACGAGGCAAGCTCGAAGCTTTGAGTGCAGGCGCAGAAATCGTCCGACAGGAACTCTCGAGCTGATTCCGAGCTAACGCGGGAAATGATGCCCGGGAGGATTGAGAGCGGTGTAGGTTTCAGGGCGTGTCTCGCGGAGACGCCCTGAATCTCTTCGAATACGCTTCGGTTGCCCGAGTATCCAGATGAAGCAAGGATCCTCGCCGACTTCGATTGATCCGATAAGCGCAGGCAGGCCCGTACGTTGTTTCTGATCGGAATGGATCGGGCGACATGGCAGGGTTTGCTTGCGCTGATCGAGCCGCACCCAGCATTCAGTATCTACCATGTCACTTTCCAGCACTGCTATCGAACCATTGAGCTTTCGCGAAGCGCTCGGGCACTATGCATCCGGTATCACGGTGATTACATCGCACACGGATGGCGAGCCGATTGGCTTCACTTGCCAGTCGTTCTACAGCGTGTCGATGAGCCCGCCGCTGGTGTCATTCAGCGTCATGTCCAGTTCGGGCAGCTATCCAGGAATCCGCCAGGCAGGTCGGTTCGCGGTCAATATCCTGTCGGATGAGCAAGTCGCGATTTCCAACCAATTCGCGCGACGGGGCACGGACAAGTGGCACGGAGTCGAATGGCACGAATCGCCGCTGGGCAATCCGATCATCGCCGGCAGCCTCCACTGGGTCGACTGCGAAATTTATGCCGAACACGCCGCAGGTGATCACCTGATCGTGATTGGTGAAGTGAAAGCGTTGAACCTGAAAGAAGCGGCTGCTACGCAGCCATTGCTGTATTTCAAAGGGCAGTATCGCAACATCGCCGAGCATGGCGCGGCTTGAGCGTTGACCTCCATCGGTCTCTTCGAAGCGTCAAGCGATTGAGCACGTGACCCTCTCTGTGCGTTTGCTTGGCACCGGAGCAAACGCGGCACCAAATACTCCCGTCAAACGGTGAGCCGGGTGGCGATCACGCCCGGTATTCCGTCGGTCTTGAGCGGAACCACCCTTGCCAGACATTCGAAGGATTCCAGAGTACGTCGGTGGCTGGCCGCTGCTTGCCTGTCGAGCCCGCGCATTTGATTCGACGCAAGCGCGCAGCAATTGCGTCTCGCGTGTTCGCAATGGCGAGTACACTGAAAATGCCCTAGAAACAGGAGAATGCGATGATCGACGCTGGCCCCCAAAGCACCTTCCGAGGGCTGCCGCTGACCGTGGAGCAGGACGCGGAAGTGAGGCACTACATCAAGGATCGGACTCGGCGTGGGCTGCCATGGGACACGTCGGAGTTGAGCGCGATGCTCAAGGACATGCTGCATCCCCCGGGCGACGGCGACGATGACGGCGAAGGTGAGGGTGATGCTGCCACCGCGCCAGACGAAACCAGAGCCGCCGCCGAGCGCGCGACGGCTTCGATTGACGAAGCGATGGACCCCATCGAGGCGAATGAGGAGTGGAATGCGGCCATGGAATCGGAGGGCATGAAAGGGCCCAGACGATAAAAGCGGCGCAGCGACGCTCCGGTTTCCGGTAGCGCCGCGTACGACGCGTGTGCGACGGATGCCAAGCGTTTCAGGAACGGCACGTTCCGCGTTGCACATGCGCTGCGTCGTACTGGATACGGCAGGACTGCCGATGCGCCCGGCGCCCCCATCGTGCGTATCCCGACACGCCATCCGTCCGTTCGTAGGTCATTTCGGACGCAACCAACCGCGGCACCGATGTTGCACGGCGCCAGCGGAACTGCGAACTGTATCTCTTCGCCTAGCGCCCGGCAGCGGGCGCGATCTCAGTGTCTGAGCACGCAGACGGCCACGATTTCGTATCCGGGGTCGGCATGCACGTGCGCCGTCTTTTCCGCTTCCTCATACGAATGAAACGACGTGGCATCTTCAACCGCCGGTGCCATGCCGATATCGCCATCCTCGGCGGTGCAGAGGAACTGCTCGCCGGTCTTCACGACGTAGACGGACAACATGATTCCCTCCATCGTTTGCAGGGGGGAATTCCAGTCTAGCAGGCCAGAAAAGGGGCACAGGCGGTTTGCAGCGTCCTTTCCGTGAGGTCTCCGCGGGAGGCATGCCTGCCTCGATGTCCGTGCGTCATGCCGGTCTACTCGCCTGTCTTCGTCGGGGCTCGATCTGACGGGTAATCGGCCAGCATTAGCCGGACGTGAGCGATGACCATCGACCCGATTCGGCCCCCGCGAAAGACCGGATTCACGACCTCCAGCCGGTCGGAATGGCGCGGCACGCGACAGGACCGAAAAGCCGTGCACAATACCCGCATGCAAAATCCCGACCTCGAACACCTCGTCACCGTCACCATGCCCTTTGGAAAGTACAAGGGCCGGCTCATTGCCGACCTGCCCGGGCCTTACCTCAATTGGCTGGCGCGCGAAGGGTTCCCGCGCGGCGAAATCGGCCGGCAGCTTGCACTGATGCACGAGATCGATCACAACGGCCTGCGGGACTTGCTGGAGCCGTTGCGCAAGCGCGGATAACGTCAATCCGGGGCGAATGCCCCAGGCGCCCGCATCGATCGACCGTGACCGACGACCACCCTCGCTTTCCAGCCACACCTGCGAAGCGTGCTGAATGCACACTTGCGGCCCTAGCGCTGGCCCGCGCGCACCTAGCGCGCCGCCGATGCTGACATAGAATAGAAAACAGTCCCTTGAGGACGAGTTGATGGCAAGAAAAGGGGTGCCAACATGAGACGCCTTTATTTCCTCGTACCCGATACGCAGATGGCGAAGGCCATCGTCGACGACCTATTGCGCGCACGCATCATCTGGCGCCATATCCACGTTCTCGCCGACCACAGCGTCGCACTCGATCAGTTGCCCGAAGCATCGTTGCTGCAAAGCAGCGATGTCGTGCATGCGCTCGAACGCGGCGTCGCGCTCGGCGGCGCGGCCGGTGCGCTGATCGGCCTCGTCGCGCTGGTATTTCCGCCGGCGGAACTCGTGATCGCGGGCGGCGCTGTCGTCGGGTTGACGTTGGCCGGAGCCGGTTTCGGGGCGTGGACCGCCGCGATGATCGGCATCGCCGAGCCGAACGCGCGACTCCAGCGATTTCGCGAAGCCATCCAGGACGGCCAGATCCTGATCATGGCCGACGTGCCGGCATTGCGAGAGCAGGAAATCGAAGAGATGGTCGCCCAGCATTTTCCGAAGGCGGACCTGGAAGGCGCCGAGCCTACGACACCGATCTTCCCCTGACGCGCGACAGCAAGCCGGCCTGCCCGACCCCCGCGTTCATCGACGCGTGTCGTCGAGCGCACGGTCGCGACCGCGAGCCGCGCGCGGAGCGGGTCGTTCGCACGTTGCGCAGGCAACCCTGCTCGCCATTCCGAATCGCGCAAGAGACGCAGGCCCGACCCGCGTGACGCCTTCGGAACCGAAGCGCCGACGTCGAACCGTCGGCAAGGAGGTCGTATGGAACTGCACATTCAATCGCACCATTGGGAGCGTCGCAAGCCCGACTGGGTCGCCGCTGCCGTGGCCGGTCTCGCGGGCGGCGCGCTGGTGATCGCGCTGGAATTCGTCTGGTCGACCCTCGTGCTCGGCTCGAGCCCGTGGCAACCGACCCACAAGATCGCGGCGATGGTGATGGGCCTCAGCGCGCTCGGCCAGATGACGCAATTCAACCTCGAAATCGTGGCGATGGCGCTGCTGCTGCACTACGTGCTCGGCGCGATCATGGGAATGATGCTTGCCGCGATCATGGCGCCCTTCCGCTTCGATTCGAGCGTGGGCATGGAAGCCGCCATCGGGCTGGCGTTCGGGATCGTCGCGTATGGGTGGAACTTCTACGTCATGACGGCCGTGTTCCCGTGGTTCGTCTCCGAGCGCGGTTCCGGGCCGTTGCTGGCCAACCTGTTGTTCGGCGTGGTGGCGGCCATCACCTACGGCAGGCTGGAGCGATTGCGCAAGCAGAACGCGGACGACTGACCCATCGCGTTTCCCGCCGCGCCGAGCCTGACCACGCGGCGCCCGCGGGAGACGCGGAACCTGGTGTCGGCGGCTCCGGCGAGTGACATGCAGCGAGGCGGCCTATGGCCCTTGCGATTGCCCTGGTCCTGATCATCCTGTTGGCGGTGGGGTTTCACTTTGCCAGTCCATGGTGGATCACGCCGATCGCGTCGAACTGGGTGCGCATGGACGACATGCTGACGATCACGCTCGTCATCACCGGCGCATTCTTCATCGCCATCAACCTGTTCATCGTGGTCGCGCTGGTGCGCTATCGTCACCGCAGCGGGCACCGTGCGGCCTACGAGCCGCACAACCGGAAACTGGAATGGTGGCTGATCGGCCTGACCGCCATTGGCGTCGCAGCATTGCTGGCGCCGGGGCTGTTCGTCTACGCGGACTACATTCGGCCGCCGCGCAACGTGCTGCAGATGGAAGTGCTCGGCCAGCAATGGCAATGGCGCTTCCGCTTCGCCGGCCCCGGCGGCAAGCTGGGCACGACCGACGTGCGCTACATCAGCAACGACAACCCGTTCGGCCTGAATCCCGCCGACCCCAACGGCCGTGACAACTACCTGATCGAAAGCCCCGAGGTGCACCTGCCGCTCAACCGGCCGATCCAGGTCCTGACACGGTCGCGCGACGTGCTGCACGACTTCTACGTCCCGCCGTTCCGCGCGCGGATGAACATGGTGCCGGGCATGGTGACCACCTTCTGGTTCACGCCGACCAAGGCAGGGCGTTACGACATCCTGTGCGCGCAGCTCTGCGGGATCGGGCACTCCAGCATGCGCGGCGTGGTGGTGGTGGAAGACGAAGCCGCGTTCTCGCGCTGGCTGGTGCAGCAGACCACGTTCGCGCAGCAACAGATGGCCCACGTGCAGGCTGCACCGGCTGCGGCCGGCGGCAGCGCGCAGGCGCTGGCCAACCTGGGCAAGACGCTCGCGGCGGCCAAGGGCTGCGTCGCCTGCCATACCGTGGACGGCAGCCCGCTCGTGGGCCCGACCTGGAAAGGCCTGTACGGCAAGACCGAAACGATGGCCGACGGCAGCACCGCGAAGGTGGACGAAGCCTATCTGCGCGCGTTCATCCGCAATCCAACGGCGCGCGTCGTGAAGGGCTTCTCGCCGATCATGCCGCACTTCGACCTGAGCGAACAGGAACTGACCGCGCTGGTGGCCTATATCAAGGCGCAAGGCGGGACGCCCGCCGGCACTGCGGCCCAGCCCGTAGCGGGGCAGACGAAGCAGACGGAGCAGACGCCATGACCTACGCGCATACCGACCACGTCCCGCACAGCTTCTGGACCCGCTATGTGTGGAGCCAGGACCACAAGGTGATCGCCGTGCAATACGCGCTGACGGCCATCGCGATCGGTCTGGTCGGCCTCGTCCTGTCGGACCTGATGCGGCTGCAGCTCGGCTTTCCGGGCAAGTTCGCGTTCATCGACGCGAACCACTACTACCAGTTCGTCACCATGCACGGAATGATCATGGTGATCTACCTGCTGACGGCGCTGTTCCTGGGCGGCTTCGGCAACTACCTGATCCCGCTGATGCTCGGCGCGCGCGACATGGTGTTCCCGTTTCTCAACATGCTGAGCTACTGGGTCTACCTGCTGGCCGTGCTGGTGCTGGTGTCGAGCTTCTTCGTGCCGGGCGGGCCGACCGGCGCGGGCTGGACGCTGTATCCACCGCAGGCGATCCTGCCGGGCACGCCGGGCGTGGAATGGGGCATCGTGCTGATGCTCGTGTCGCTGGCGATCTTCATCGTCGCGGCCACGATGGGCGGCCTGAACTACGTGACCACCACGCTGCAGGCGCGCACGCGCGGCATGACGCTGATGCGCATGCCGCTCACGGTGTGGGGCATCTTCATCGCGACCATCATGGCGCTGCTGGCGTTTCCGGCGCTGTTCGTGTCGGCGGTGATGATGCTGTTCGACCGGACGCTCGGCACCAGCTTCTTCATCCCGGCCGTGGTGTCGATGGGGCAGACGCTCAAGCATGCCGGCGGCAGCCCGCTGCTGTTCCAGCACCTGTTCTGGTTCTTCGGGCATCCGGAGGTCTACATCGTCGCGCTGCCGGCCTTCGGCATCGCGTCGGATCTCATCAGCACGCACGCGCGCAAGAGCATCTTCGGCTACCGGATGATGGTGTGGGCGATCGTCATCATCGGCGCGCTGAGCTTCGTGGTCTGGGCGCACCACATGTTCATCGCCGGCATGAATCCGTACTTCGGCTTCTTCTTCGCCACCACGACGCTCATCATCGCCGTCCCGACCGCGCTCAAGGTCTACAACTGGGTGCTGACGCTGTGGCGCGGCGACATCCACCTGACGGTGCCGATGCTGTTCGCCATCGGCTTCATCAGCACCTTCGTGCTGGGCGGGCTGACCGGGCTCTACCTCGGCAACGTGAGTGTGGACATCCCGCTGTCGAACACGTATTTCGTGGTCGCGCACTTCCATATGGTGATGGCCGTGTCGCCGATCCTCGTGGTGTTCGGCGGCCTCTACCACTGGTACCCGAAGGTGACGGGCCGCATGCTCGACGACACGCTCGGGCGCGCGCACTTCTGGATCACGTTCGTCGGCACCTATGCGATCTACTTCCCGATGCACTATCTCGGCATCCTGGGCATGCCGCGGCGGTATTACGCGTACCAGGGCTACAGCTTCATTCCGCATTCGGCGCAGACGCTCAACACGTTCATCACCCTCGTCGCGCTGATCGTCGCGGCGGCGCAGTTGCTGTTCCTGTTCAACCTCGCGTGGAGCCTCAGGCACGGCCGGCGTGCGGACGGCAACCCATGGCGGGCCACCACGCTCGAATGGCAGACGCCGCAAACGCCGCCGGTGCACGGCAACTGGGGGCCGACGCTCCCCGTCGTCTACCGCTGGGCGTACGAATACAGTCCGCCCGGGCAAGAGGAAGACTTCGTGCCGCAGAACCAGCCGCCGGCGACGGCGCCTGAACCTGAAACGCCCCATCCGACGCTGCACCCCGGTGAGGCACACGAATGACCACGCTGCCGCGCCCCTTCGTTCCCGACGCGCCCCCCGGCCTGTCGAATGCGGGCCGCACCGGCCTGGTCGTTTTCATGGCGGTTGCCACGACGCTGTTTTCGCTGCTGTTGCTCGCCTATGCGATGCGCATGCGTGAATCCGACTGGCAACCGATCCCGCATCCGGCGCTGCTGTGGTGGAACACCGGCGCACTGGCGCTGGCCAGCATCGCGATGCAGCGCGCCCGGCGGATAGGCCCGTACCGCACGGTGTGGCTGGTATCCGGCGGCATGCTGGCGGCCGTGTTCGTGATCGGGCAACTGACTGCGTGGCACGTGCTGTCGGCGGCCGGGGAGACCGTCACCGTCAATCCGTCCAACAGCTTCCTCTACCTGCTGACGGGCCTGCACGGGTTGCATGTGCTGGGCGGGCTGGCGGCGTGGGGCGTGACGATCGCGCAGCTCCGGCGCGCGGACCCGTTCCGGGCCCGACAGGCCATCGCGCTGTGCGCGCTCTACTGGCATTTCCTGCTTGCGGTCTGGCTCGTGCTGCTGGCGGCGATGTGGTGGCTTACCCCCGGGATCGTCGCGGCCCTCTGCGGGCCGCTGTATGGAGCCGCGCCATGACCGCGCCCACGGTCCACACCGAATCCGCGGCCGAATCGCCTGCGGCTTCGACCGCCGACGCGCGGCCCGACGGATGGCGCGGCATCGTCACGGACTGGTCGTCCGACCGCGAAGCCTTCAGGGTGCCGTGGGGCAAGGCGATGATGTGGATCTTCCTGCTGTCGGACACCTTCGTGTTCAGCAGCTTCCTGATCGGCTACATGACGGTGCGCATGTCGACCACGGCGCCGTGGCCCGATACCGCGAAGGTGTTCGGGCTCACCGTGGGCGGCGTGGAAGTGCCGTTGCTGCTGATTGCGATCATGACGTTCACGCTGATCAGCAGCAGCGGCACGATGGCGATGGCCGTCAACTTCGGCTATCGGCGCAACGCACGGCCGGCCGCCGCGCTGTTGCTGGCGACCGCATTGCTGGGCGCGACCTTCCTGTCGCTGCAGGCATTCGAATGGAGCAACCTGATCTTCCGTGAAGGGATCCGCCCGTGGGGCAACCCGCTGGGCGCGGCGCAGTTTGGCGCGTGCTTTTTCACGATCACCGGGTTCCACGGCTTTCACGTGACCTGCGGCGTGATCTACCTGCTGCTGATCGCGCGCAAGATCCTGCGGCCGGGGTTCACCGAACACGGCAACTTCCAGATCGTCGAGATCGCCGGCCTGTACTGGCACTTCGTCGACCTGGTGTGGGTGTTCATCTTCGCGCTGTTCTATTTGTGGTGAGGCAGGCCATGGAACACACCGATCCCGCCGATCATCCCGACGCCGCGCACGGCCAGCAGCATCCGATCGGCCTCTACCTGAAGATCTGGGGCCTGCTGTTCGTGCTGAGCACGTTCTCGTACCTGGTCGATTACTTCAACGTGCAGGGCGTGATGCGCTGGGTGCTGATCGTCGTGCTGATGATCGCGAAGGCCGGGCTGATCGTGTCGATCTTCATGCACATGATGTGGGAGCGGCTGGCGCTGGTGTACGCGATCCTGATACCGCCGCTGTGCCTGCTCGTGCTGATGGTGCTGATGGCGGCGGAAGCGCATCACACGTTCGGGATGCGGGAGCTGTTCTTTCGTTGATGCGTTTGCCGGTCGTGCGTTGGCGCGACGGGCGCTGCGCATCGCGATGGGCGCGATACGTGCGATACGTGCGATACGTGCGCCATCGACGGACGCTGTTGCGGAGCGGTCGGCGCCACGTCATCGGGGAACGACGCTTCCCGGAGATCCGTTCACGCAAACCTGAAGGGAGGACCCCATGAAATTTTCACGTCGACGTTTTATTGCCGTCACCACCGTTCTCGCCTCTGCGCTCGCCGTTGGACGTCGCGCGGTGGCGGCGGATGCCGGTGCCGGCGTCGTGCAGGAAACCGATGCAAACGCGCAGGCGCTTGGCTACAAGACGGATGCCAGCCGGGTCGACCATGCGAAGTACCCGAAATTCCAGGCGGGCGAGGCCTGCGCGAATTGCCAGTTCTTCCAGGGCAAGGCCGGCGCGACGACGGGGCCGTGCGCCGTTTTCGGCGGCAAGCAGGTCAGTGCGAAAGGCTGGTGCAACACCTATACGAAAAAGGCGTAGCGAAGGAGGGACGGCCTGGCGAGCCGCGGTCTTGCCCATACAGCGCCTCGCCAGTGTCGGGATTCACGCTTTCCAGATCCTTCGTGGCGGGTTGATCTCGCGAGTTCTTGTACGCAACCCCACCTTCGCGCGTTGAGTCTTTACTTCTACGCGGGCCGTGCGGCCAGACCTTTGTGGCGGCAGCCGACCCGAAGCGGCCGTTTGGCGTGGCACAAAGTAACGGCCGCTTTCGAAGCATCACGCACCTTGCTCATTCCCCTCAAGGATTTGACGCCGCGCAAATTCGCTCGGCAACACAGCCTTCGGCCGTACGCCGAAGGCTCATGAAAGCTTGAACGCTGCACCCTCTATCCAGGAAACAGGGGGGCGGGAACCTTGTTATCAACCCAGCGCAGCATAAGTAACCTGCCATTCGAACCAATCGATGGTATCGCGAGGGTCGGTGGCTATCGCATGAATCGTGAAGCTTTGTGGCGTCGGAAAGTCCACGCGCAATCCGGGCCAGGGTTCCGGTTTGGGATCCTTCTTGTAGATATGAATCGGCAAGACCGTCACCGAAACAATACCGAAACCCGGTGGAATCGTCGGGTTAATGCGTGCGGGCAGATCGGCGTTACCTGTTACGCCGGACTTCCAGCCAATGCGGGTCGGGCTCGCGCCTTGACGTCCCAGAAAAGTCTGCCATCTGAACCAGTCGATACTGTCGCGCGGTTCCGTCCCGTCCGAACTGAGAAATATCGAGCCGGACTCCGTAAATTCTGCAATCAGGCCGGGCCAAGGCTCGGGATTCGGATCATTGGAGTAAATGTGAATGGGTAGAATCGTGACCCCGGCAATGGCGTCATTGGGGGAGAGCCGGGTACTGATTTTTTGTGGTAGCGAAGCGTTCGAGGTCACGCCGGATTTCCAGCCTCGCGGCTGATAACCCGTCGGTGCAGTCCCATACGTAACCTGCCACATGAAAAACTGGATTGAATCGCGCGGATTATAAGGCTCGGCCGACAATATGAATCCGCGTCCGTCGGTCGTGAAGTTGGTCTGTAGCCCGGGAAACGGCTCGGGATGTGGGTCGTTGGAATAAAGATGAATAGGCAAGACCGTCAGGCCCAAGATGATCGTGCCAGCTGGTAACGGCGGAAGTACCGATATAGAGCCCTTTTGCTGCAGAGTGTTGTCGACCGTTCCGGAAATCCATCCAGAGGGAGAAAATCCGGATGCTCGATTGTCTGACATAGCATGCTCCGTTGTGAAAGGTAGTTTAAGAAGCCCTTCAAGTACGTTTACATTGCTGCTACAACAGCTGCGCTAAATCTTTGTGTGACTCATTTTCAAAAATCGATCGATTATTTTTTATTTCGAATGCAGGGATAGTAGTTACGAAAATGACGTAACGATACCTGTCAATCTTGGCAGGACGAGGCCGATGATGTGGCGCGCATTATCGTTGCGCGAGCGGCGGATAACCGATGCGAAGTTAACGTCCAGATTTCGGGTCAGCGAAATAGGCGAACGACGCTACATGACCGAATCCAGTCGGCTGTCATTGCGATGTTCGCCACGAAGTCAAACTGGCGGAATTCGATTATCGGCAGGGGGTAATCGGGATGGAGATCCGCGAAACATTCAGTCCGCGTTCCCACCAGGCGCAAGCGCCACCTTCACGTATCATCGCCAGGCCACAACGGCAGTGGCGTGCTGTCGATCGCGTAATCGGCGAGCGCTTTGCCTTCCAGCCATTTCGGCCGCGGGCCGAGGCCTGACCAACTGCGGCCCGACGACGGATCGTAGTACTTCGCCGCCGCGCGCTTCGCCTTCGTCGGCACGTAGCCCAGCGCCGACAAGACTTCCTGCTCGGTGATTCCGTACAGCGCGACCTGCTCCCTGAAGATTGCCAGAGCCGCTTTCTTTTCCGCCACCTTCGCCTGGGCCAATTGAAGATCGACCTGCCCCAGTTCGAGTTGCAGTGCGTGAAGGGTCAACGTTTCCATAGGTCCTGTTCCGCGCCTTGTCTCAAGGTAGTGTCGTGCGTTCATTCCGTATGTCTCGCACGTCGAACGCCGGATCGAACAGCCGCGCCGGCTTGATATTGTCACCACGCAGACAGGCCATGATCAGCTCGATGTGCGACGCGCGCGCGTTCCGCATCCGGTCGCGCGTTCGCGCGACGCAGCTTGTCCGCCGTTGCCGGTCGTTCGTCCTGAAATCGCGAGACGCGCCTTAACCGAAAGGCGTCACCGACTGGATCGCGAGCCTGAGCGTGAAGATGACGGCTGCTGTCGCCAACAACGCCAGCAGGCCACCGAGACATTGATAGGCGATCGGGTACCAATGGTCCTTGAACGTCTCGATCTTCGTCCCTTTCATTCTCTGTCTCCTGAGATCGCTTTCAAACAGGAACGCAAGCACTCGGCAATACCGATCGTCGGCCATCCGCATTTGCGAGCGACCTACGTTCGCGTGTCGCTCCATCCGGGCCGCGTCACCGCAAAGGCTGGTACTTCCTCGCATCCCGGCTATCGGTGCCGCCGCCGGCAGGCGATGCGCCGCGCTCCTTCGACGATGCCCGAAGCGTCCATGCGAAAGCGAGGCCGAGCAGACCGGAGATGCAGTACCACGGCAGGGCAGGGGCGGGCACGACGTCGGAGACGAACCCGAAAATCGCGGGAACGGACGCAATCGCAATCTGGTTGATGGCCATCGCAGCACCGAGCACTTCACCGACCTGCCCCTCCTCTGCGCTGTCCGACAGCCAGACCACCCACGGGCCGTACCAGCCGAAACAGCACACGCCGATCAGCGCCGAGAACGTGACGACGACCCACGTCGCCGAATGTGCGGGCAGCGATGCCGCGGCGATCAGCGCAACGGGCGTGATGCCGAGGCACAGTGTGACGAACCGGCGCTTGCCGTCAGCGATGCGATCGCTGATCGCCGACAACACGATCCGGCCTGCCGAGCCGCTCAATTGGACGATGAACAACACCCACGCGGCATCGGTCGGTGAATAGCCGAAACGACGCTGCGCGAAGATCGCCCAGAAAATCGAGATCGCGGTCTGCGCGCCGACGAGCACGGCACCGACCACGGAGATTCGCCGGAATCCGGCGTCGCGGAGATGGTGTTTCAGGCCATCCAGCGCGGACGCGGACGCACGCTGCGCGTGCCGCGGCGAATTACGGAACACGGCGCCGTACACGATGGCGGATGCTGCGAGCACGGCACTCGCGGCGAGCATCGCGCGCGTCCAGTCCGTGTGGATGAGCAGCGCAGGGAAGAACACTGCCGCCAGTGCGCCGCCAAGCGGCAGCGCAGCCTGCCTGACGCCCATCGCGAGGCCGCGTTCGCCGGGCGGAAACCAGTGATAGATCGCCCGGCTGCCGCCCGGCTGAACCGGGCTGTAGCCGACGCCGATCATCACCATGCCGGCAACGAGCCCGGCGTAGCCGGAGGACAGCGCCACGAGCGTCATCGCGACGCTCAATATCGTCAGGCCGAGGACGACGGGCCAGCGCTCGCCGTATTGATCCAGCACGCGCCCGACGAGCGCGAGCCCGAGAATGGGGACGACGTTCGAGAACGTCGCGAGGCCGCCGATCTGGCCGAGCGAAAGTCCGAACGTCTTCTGCGCGAACGTGCCCCACACACCGATTCCCTGACTCGCGAGCGCCGCGGTCAGTTGCGTCAGTGTCGATACGCCGAGCACGTACCACCGATAGTCTGCTGACTTCAACCGGACAACTCCGTTGCAAGGCTCATGCGAATTCAGGTTGACGCGGGCTCGCGAGGCGGCCAGCCTCGGCATCGTGCAGATGGTTCGACAATTTGCGGTAGTAGCGAGCCATGTCGTTCAGCAGGTCGACGCTCGATTGCCGCAGGAGCGACCAGTCCGGCACGAATTCGGTCGCCGAACAGAAATCGTCGAATCCCTGGACGAGCGATGCGAAATGCCCGCGCTCCGTTTCGCCGAGATGATCGTGGATGAAGGCGAGATCCTGCTTCCACGTGTCTTCCGGACGCTTCAGCACATCGCGGTGCCAGCGGGAAAAGCGTGACGCGGCAAACGTGAATTCCGCGTGGTTGTACAACTCTTCCGGCAGCGAGATCAGCATGGCCCTGCCGAGATCTTCGCCGTTCTGGCGATAGCGTCGCGATGCCGGGATGACTTCCTTGAGCCCATGGATCGCGTAGCGGTCCAGTTTCCACGCGTCGGTACCCGCGAGACGGTTGGCAAAATCGTCGTAGAGTTGCTGATGGTCGACGCCGCCGATGCCGACATCTTCGTGCGACACCTCCGACAGGCGCGTCGCGCAACGATAGAGGACATCACGGTGCGTCGCCGATTCCGTCTGCTCCGCAGTGCCGAGCAACCGGAACGTCAGCGCGCAGAAGCTCGCCGCGCCCGTCCCGGGGCTGCGCCAGTTCTTGAAGAAGAGGCAGCGTGCGGTTTCATTCCACGCGCGCGCCGTGAATTCGTCGAAGAAGGATTCGATGACTGCCGTCGCGTCGGATGCCTGCTCGTACGCTTCGTATAGCGCGTTTCGTACTTCGGGATTGGACACCAGCGCGATCTCGACGCCGGCGATCTTGCTCATGTTGCTCATTCGCTAAGCCTCCTAACACTCGCTATCAAGTGGGCGACGGAGCGCGGATGGACGCGTGCGGCTCCGCTTGTGCGACGCGCGGCGGTCGGGCCGCGAACGTCAGCCTGATGAGCGTAAGGGGGCGTGTCGATGCGTTATGTCGATGGCAGGTCAGGACTGTCGATTTCCTGCCGCTCGGCCGCGCCCCGGCGCCGCAGATGTCGCGGCGAAAGGCCGAAGGCCTTGCGCATCGAATCGGCGAAATGAGGGGCCGACGCGAAGCCCACGGTGTTCTGGATGTCGACCACCGGCAACGTGGTCGAGAAGAGCAGCCGCTTCGCTTCTGCGAGGCGGGTATCGAGTACGTACTGGCCGATCGATTGACCCTGTTCGGCGTGGAACCATCTCGACAGCGTTCGTTCGGATGTGCCGAACTGACGCGCGAGCGTCGCGCAGGACAGGTCGCCGTCGAGGTGTTCGCCGATATGAATCCTGACCTCGCGCACGACGTCGGCCGGCTCGCGCGAGCGCGACGGCAGGACGGAGGTCATGATGCGGCCTGCCTCCTGCAGGATGAGCAGGTCGAGTTCGTGTGGGCCGAGAAGCGGGCCGGATTTTCGGGCGAGATGCGCGCGCACGCGCAGCAGGTCGGAGAGGAGCAGCGACGTTCCCCATTTCTCCGACTGTTGTATGGGCGAGCGCAGGTCCACATTGCCCTGCGACATCAGGTTGTCGATGTTCAGGTAGTAGCAGAGATGGCGCTGTCCAGGCGTCGCGGACACGTGATGGATGTGCCGTTCGGGGACGAACCAGAGACTCCCGCTCGCCAGGACATCGCCGCGCGCCTGGCGCGGCGACGACACCGAAAAGATGCCGTCGAGCGGTACGAACAGCATGTCGTACGAGTGGGCATGCGGGCCATTGGAATAATGGCCTTGATTGTCGCAGACGACGTCGAAATCGATGTTCATTGCAACGCTGCGGTTAAAAGGAACAGGTGAAGTGTAGGACGAAAGCGGGAAGGGAGCGTTGCCGCCGGATTCCCGAGACTTCGGATACGGGTGGCAACGGGAATTCCGCAGGATGGAAACCGGAAGCCGGGTACAGGGGCAACCGGGAAACCGTATTCGGATGCAGTCGGGCGCGGCGAAGCGCGGCATTCCGACGGGTCGCGACTGCACAAGGCGAGTGTCGAGAAGGCGATACAACGTCGCATGGCGGACGCGTACTTGCCTTCACATCCACGACCTGGTTGACAAGGCCTTTCCGCCTGGGGGTATCTTCGTCGGCGTTTCGCTACTTGCTTCCACCATGGCCGAACATTACAGTGATCCGATGAAATCCACGATCCTGCCCGTGACTTCCTGAGGCCGCTCAAGGCTCGGCAGATGGGCGGTACCGGATATCGGGTGGAAGATTCCGTCAGATACGGTATTCGCGACGTAACGGCTCCGCTCCTGCATGCCGGGAAGGTCAAGCTCGCCGCACATCACCAATGTCGGGACTGAAATTTCTTCCAGTCGCCCATAGGCAATCGGTGCATCCGTGTTCATGCCTACCGGGGGCAAACCGAGGGCGATAGCGTTCATCTCGTCAAACAGCTTGCGAGCCTCACCCTTCACGCGCCCTTCGTGCTGAAGCGGGCCGTCAAGCCAGAGACTCGCGCGTATTGCAATGGCTTCTTCAATGTGGCTGTTGGCTTCGGCGTCGGCTAAACGGGCAATCAAATCGTCAACCTGCGCCGCATGGATTATTTTTGGCGCGCCGGTCACATTCGGCGCAACAAGAACCAGAGCGCGAACACATGACGGATATCGAAGCGCTGCGTCGAGTGCTATGCCCCCTCCTTGAGAGCAGGCCACCAGTATTGCAGGGGTGCCGTCTGTCACCGACTTGATAACGGCGATCAAATCGTCAACCGAAGAATGGCTCTCTGCTTCAGCAACTGTTTCTCCAAAGCCTCGTCGATCATAGGCAATGGCTTGGAGACTCGTGCCTGTTTCACGCATCTGGTGGCCCCACATCCGGCGGTCCGCGACTCGTGCGTGCAAAAACACGATCGGGGCTCCACTGCCGACGACTTCGGTCGCCAGAGCGGCGCGACCGGACGTAACCAGAACGCTGTTCTTCATGCGCTATCCGATATCTGAGAATGGACTCAACACCCGATGTGCGGGGCGTTTCGTTTCCGGCGTCGAACGTGTGAAGCTCGGGTGAAGCTCGCCCTGTCCGGCTTACGGTCATGCAAAATTTGCAGGTTTCCCACCAGGAAATCCAACTGAACCACGAGCGTGCCGTGTTCGCGGAGCAAGGTAGCATCAAAGACTCTCGCGCGCAGTCGGGCGAGTTTGCGGTGACGGCTCGGGTTGCAGGTGTACCGCCTCGATGTCGAACGTGTCGAATTGGCCGGGCTTCGCGGTCCGGCCTTTCCCGATCCTCCCCATCTCGACTGCCACCTTGAATCGGGTCTCAATCGCCCTGGCCAGGGAAGACGGACCACGAGCGCATCGAGGCATGCGTCATGTCCAAGCCGGGTTCCAGCTTGAGCGAACAGCGTTCCGGGTGACGTGAATCCCGACCGCCAGCCGCCTGCCCATGACGCCCCCAGGGTCGTCATGGAAAACTGTATGAATATACAGTATAGTGTCCGTCGAAATCGAGTCGCACGGGTACAACCTTGCGGCCCGCGCGCCGCGCCTGCGGGCATCCGCCGCAGCGTCCCGGCACCGTGAACTCTGGCTAACTCATTCAGACGGGCAGGCAAATTGTCATCCAGCAATCTGATCCGCATTCGCGGAGCACGTCAGCACAACCTCAAGAATCTTGATCTCGACCTGCGCACCGGCGAGATGACGGTCGTCACCGGCCCGTCGGGCTCCGGCAAGTCGAGTCTCGTGTTCGACACGCTGTACGCGGAAGGCCAGCGGCGCTACGTCGAGACGTTTAGCGCGTACGCGCGGCAGTTCCTCGACCGGATGGATCGCCCGCAGGTCGAGCGTGTCGACGGCGTGCCGCCCGCGATCGCGATCGACCAGACCAATCCGGTCCGCAGCTCGCGCTCCACGGTCGGCACGATGACCGAGCTGAACGATCACCTGAAGCTGCTGTACGCGCGCGCGGCCGAGCTGTTCGACCGCAAGACCGCGCGGCAGGTGCGGCACGACACGCCGGAGACGATCTACTCGGATCTCGTTGCGCGCACGCAGGCGGACGATCCGCGCGTTGTCGTCACGTTCCCGGTCGAGCTGCCGGAAGCGGTGTCCGACGAAGAAATCGCCCAGTGGCTGTCGGCGAGCGGCTATACGCGCGTGCAGGCGCAGCGCGAGGTCGCGTCGCCCACCGGGCTGCGCAAGGTGCTCGACGTGGTGGCCGACCGCTTCCGTGTGCAGAAAACCGACAAGGTGCGCGTCGTCGAGGCGATCGAGGCGTCGCTGAAGCGCGGCGGCGGGCGCGTGAACGTGTACGTGCTCGCGGCGGAGCCGGAAGGCCCGGGAAGCGCGGCGGCCGAGCCGCAGGTGTGGCGCTTCTCCACCGGGCTCCACGATCCCGACAGCGACCTGCGCTACGCGGAGCCGCAGGCGGCGCTGTTCTCGTTCAATTCGGCGTACGGCGCGTGCGAAACGTGCCGCGGCTTCGGCCGCGTGATCGGCGTCGATCTCGGCCTCGTGATCCCCGACGCGCGCAAGACGCTGCGCGGCGGCGCGATCAAGCCGATGCAGACCCCCGCCTGGAAGGAGTGCCAGGACGACCTGATGCGCTACGCGGCGAAAGCCGGCATCCCGCGTGACACGCCGTGGGCCGAGTTGTCGGACGCCGAGCGCGACTGGGTCGTCAACGGGTCGCCGGACTGGAACGGCAAGTGGCAAAGCCAGTGGTACGGCGTGAAGCGCTTCTTCGGCTATCTCGAGTCGAAAGCGTACAAGATGCATATCCGCGTGCTGCTGTCGAAATACCGCAGCTACACGCCGTGCGACGTGTGCGGCGGCGCGCGCCTGAAGACGGAATCGCTGCAGTGGCGGTTCGGCTCGAAGGAAAACGCCGACGGCGTGCTCGCGCCGGCCGGTCGTTTCATGCCGCGCGGCGTCGACTGGAGCCGCGCGCAGCTCGAAGCGCTGCCGGGCCTGACCGTGCACGACCTGATGCTGTTGCCGATCGAGCGCATTCGCCGCTTCTTCGACGGCATCAGCCTGCCGAGCGCGCTGCTCGACGATGCGCTCAAGCTGCTGCTCGCCGAGGTGCGCACGCGCCTGAAATACCTGTGCGACGTGGGGCTCGGTTACCTGACGCTCGACCGGCAAAGCCGCACGCTGTCGGGCGGCGAGGTGCAGCGGATCAACCTGACGACGGCGCTCGGCACGTCGCTCACGAAAACCCTGTTCGTGCTCGACGAGCCGAGCATCGGGCTGCATCCGCGCGATCTCACGCGGATCGTCGAGGCGATGCAGCGGCTGCGCGATGCGGGCAATACGCTGGTCGTGGTCGAACACGATCCGTCGGTGATGCTCGCGGCCGACCGGCTGATCGACATGGGGCCCGGCCCGGGCGAGCGCGGCGGCACGATCGTCTACGACGGCACGCCGGGCGACATCCGGTCGGCGCACACGCTGACGGGCGAGTATCTCGGCGGCCGCAAGCATGTCGCGCACGCGTCGAACTGGGCGCGTCGCGTGGTCGACGCGAACACGCCGCGCATCGTGCTCGAGGGCGCGAGCGAACACAACTTGCGCGACGTGACGGTCGAGATTCCGCTGCAGCGGCTCGTCTGCGTGACGGGCGTGTCGGGGTCGGGCAAGTCCACGTTGCTGCAGGACGTGCTCTATCCGGCGATGGCGCGGCACCACGGCAAGGCGACCGAGTCGCCGGGCGCGTACCGTGGCCTCACGGGCGCCGACCAGGTGGGTGACGTCGTGTTCGTCGACCAGTCGCCGATCGGCAAGACCACGCGGTCGAACCCGGCGAGCTACGTCGGCGCGTTCGATGAAATCCGCAAGCTGTTCGCGAAGGCGCCGCTCGCGCTGCAACGCGGCTACGGCGCCGGCACGTTCAGCTTCAACTCGGGCGACGGCCGTTGCCCGACCTGTGGCGGCTCGGGCTTCGAGCACATCGAGATGCAGTTCCTGAGCGACGTCTACCTGCGCTGCCCCGATTGCGACGGCAGCCGCTACCGCGCCGAGATTCTCGAAGTGCGCATCGAGCGCAACGGCCGCGCGCTGAGCATTGCCGACGTGCTCGACCTCACCGTCAGCGAAGCGGCCGCGTTCTTCGCGACCGATGCCGAGGTGTTGCGCGTGCTGCAGCCGATCGTCGACGTCGGCCTCGAATACGTGAAGCTCGGCCAGCCGGTGCCGACGCTGTCGGGCGGCGAAGCGCAGCGGCTGAAGCTGGCCGGCTTCCTCGCCGAATCGGCGGCAGCCGTCAACGGCCGCCGGGTCGTCACCGAAGAGGCGCGCATCGCGCGGGCGAAGCTGTTCATGTTCGACGAGCCGACCACCGGGCTGCACTTCGACGACATCGCGAAGCTGATGCAGGCGTTCGGCAAGCTGCTCGCGGCCGGCCATTCGCTGATCGTGATCGAGCACAACCTCGACGTGATCCGCGCGGCCGACTGGCTGATCGATCTCGGCCCGGAAGGCGGCGACGGCGGCGGCCTCGTGCTGTGCGCGGGTACGCCCGACGACGTGAAGGCCTGCGCCGAATCGCATACGGGCGTGGCGCTGCTGCAATACGACCGCGCGATGGACGCCGAACTGGCGCTCGCCGACGAAGGCAAGCCGCTGCAGGCCGTGCTGAACGCGGCGCGCGAGCGGCGTGCGATCGAAGGCGAAGACGTCGTGCGGATCGTCAACGCGCGCGAGCACAACCTGAAGGCGCTCGACGTCGACATCCCGCACGGCAAGTTCAACGTGATCACCGGCGTGTCGGGTTCCGGCAAGTCGACGCTCGCGTTCGACATCCTGTTCCATGAAGGCCAGCGCCGTTACCTCGAATCGCTGAATGCGTATGCGCGCTCGATCGTGCAGCCGGCCGGCCGCCCCGAAGTCGATGCGGTGTACGGCATTCCGCCGACCGTCGCGATCGAGCAGCGGCTGTCGCGCGGCGGGCGCAAGAGCACGGTCGCGACCACGTCCGAGGTCTGGCACTTCCTGCGGCTGCTGTACGTGAAGCTCGGCCTGCAGCATTGCATCCACGACGGCACGCCCGTCACGTCACAGTCCGTCGAATCGATCGCCGCGCAGTTGCTGCGCGATCATCGCGGCGAACACGTCGGGCTGCTCGCGCCGCTCGTCGTCAACCGCAAGGGCGTCTACACGGATCTCGCGAAGTGGGCGAAGGCGCGCGGCAGCACGCATCTGCGGGTCGACGGCGAGTTCGTGCCGGTCGATCCGTGGCCGAAGCTCGACCGCTTCCGCGAGCATACGATCGAACTGCCGGTGGCCGACATCGTCGTGTCGCCGGACAACGAGGCCGAACTGCGGCGCGTGCTCGACGAGACGCTCGAGATTGGCAAGGGCGTGATGCATCTGCTCGCGCCGCTCGACGGGCTGCACCATGCGATGCAGAACGATCACTCGACCGCGCGCGTCGGCACGGTCAAGGTGCTGTCGGTCAAGCGCGCGTGCCCGGTGTGCGGCACGAGCTACCCGGAGCTGGACCCGCGGATGTTCTCGTACAACAGCAAGCACGGCTGGTGCACGACCTGCGTCGGCACCGGCGTCACGCTCACGCGCGAACAGCGCGCCGCGTACGACGACACGGTGCTCGCCGGGGATGATCGCGGCCGCGAGCAGACACTGCCGTCCGACGAGCAGGAACCGGAAGGCGTGGGCAACGAGCCGTGCCCGGATTGCAACGGCACGCGGCTGAACCCGTCCGCGCGCGCGGTCACGTTCGACGCGCATCCGATCGTCGAGGTCGCGCAGTGGACGGTGTCCGACACGCGACGCTGGATCGACGGGCTGGAACTGACGGGGCGCGACGCGCAGATCGCACGCGATATCGTCAGCGAGATCGGCAGTCGCCTCGCGTTTCTGGAGGAGGTCGGGCTCGGTTACCTGAGCCTCGACCGTGCGGCGCCGAGCCTGTCGGGCGGCGAAGCGCAGCGCATCCGGCTCGCCGCGCAGCTCGGCAGCAACCTGCAGGGTGTCTGCTACGTGCTCGACGAACCGACGATCGGCCTGCATCCGCGCGACAACCAGATCCTGCTGGACGCGCTGCGCAAGCTCGGCGACAAGGGCAATACGCTCGTCGTCGTCGAGCATGACGAGGACACGATCCGCCGCGCCGATCACATCATCGACGTCGGCCCGGGCGCCGGCAAGCGCGGCGGCACGCTGGTCGCGCAGGGCGCGGTCGCGGATCTGGCCGCGCAGTCCGATTCGGTGACGGGGCGCCTGCTCGCGCAGCCGATGACGCACCCGCTGCAGCCACGCCGCAGCGTGAGCCTGCCGGGCAAGAAGGGCGGCGATGCGGTGCCGGAAGCCTGGCTG
>NZ_JAAGPG010000064.1:0-239 GCF_017104665.1 Burkholderia sp. Se-20378
AGCATTAAAAAAAAAAAAAAAAAAAAAATAGATGCTATCATGGACTCGATGCAAAAAAAGCATAAACAAACTGAAACCATAAACAACTGTAACGCAGCAACAGCGTCATGCCTGCCCGTGCGACGCTGACCCGTATGCACACATGATATACCACCACCACCCACCAACACACATCATCACAGCAACATCCCAGAACAGTGACACGACGATCCGAAGCGATACGACGCAAGTCATCGGCA
>NZ_JAAGPG010000636.1:0-4270 GCF_017104665.1 Burkholderia sp. Se-20378
TCCACCAGTCGGCCGCGGGCCAGCCCGCGTCACGGTCGGCCGCACGGATCGCGGCGCCGGCGTCGAGTGCGTTCGCCTCGATGCGGGCCGACTGCGGCTTGTTGTCGCCCATGCTCGCGCATCCGGCCATTATTAATGAGACTGCAAGAACCGCCAGTGCGAGCGTCCCTTTTGTCGCCGGAGACTGCACGATTTTCTCCCTTTCGGATATAGATGAGTCGGATGCGATTATATTTTTCAGTGATTCCTGAATAAATGGACAAGGGTGCAAGTCATTTTTACGAATCCTGAGACAATACTTGTTCGCCTCTGTGCAACAATCCGTCCGGATTCAAACGGGTAATGGGATGGATACGCTACAAAACATGCGGGTATTCGTCCGCGTGGTCGACGCGGGAAGCTTTACCGCGGCCGCCCAGCAGATGAATTCGACTACCGCCTACGCGTCGCGCGCGGTCTCGGACCTCGAGGCGCACCTGCGCACGCGCCTCCTGAACCGCACGACGCGCCGGATCGCGCTGACCGAAGCCGGCGAGCGCTACCTGCAGCGCTGCGAGCAGATCCTCGCGTACGTCGACCAGGCCGAAGCCGAGGCGGGCGACGCGCATGCGCGCCCGTCGGGCAAGCTGAAGGTTCATTGCTTCACGAGCCTCGGCCAGCACTACCTGGTGCCGGCCGTCGCGCGCTATCGCGAGCGCTACCCGGACGTGCACGTCGAGCTGACGCTCGCGCAGCGGATGCCCGACCTGCTCGACGAGGGGTATGACGTCGCGATCGTCGTCGGCCGTGACCTGCCGGATTCGGGGCTCGTGTCGCAGCGGCTCGGCGAGAGCTACAGCGTGGTGTGCGCGTCGCGCGGCTATGTCGAGGCACATGGCGTGCCGCAGCGGCCGGCCGATCTCGCGCAGCACGTCTGTCTCGGGATGGTCGCGCCGGGCTTCCAGTTCGACGAATGGGCGCTGGCCGGGCCGAACGGCGACGAAGTCGTCCCGATCACGGCGCCGCCGTTTCGCGTGAACGTCGCCGAGGCGCTCGCGGTGGCTGTACGGGAAGGGATGGGGATTGGCGGTCTGCCGCTTTATTCGGCGATCGGCTGGTTGCGCAGCGGGCACATCGTGCGCGTGATGCCCGAATACCGGTCGCACGTGATGAACATCTACGCGCTGTATCCGTCGCGCCAGTACCTCGACGCGAAAATTCGCACCTGGGTCGATTTCCTGCGCGACGAACTGCCGGCCACGCTCGCAGCCGACGAAGCCGCGCTCGAGCAGTACACGCGTGCGACATGACAGCGCGGTTGACCGCAATCTGACGAGATTTGTCCTTCACGCAACATTTTTTTACGAACGCGTGTCAGACAGTTTGATACTGTGGGAATTAATGAGATACGCAACCCCGGAGTAGCAATGGATACGCACCTGATGATCGGCCTTGGAGTCCTGCTGGGCGCGGCCGCGGCCGCCGCGGCGACCCGCGACCTGCTGCGCGCGATGAAGGCGAAGGCGCAGATGAAGCCGGTGCCGGTGCGGGTGCGCGAACAACGCCGCCCCGGCCGCTGATCCCGCGGTCGCGCTTCGGGTCGAAAAAGGCCGCGCAACGCGGCCGCGCGGGCCGGCGTTCAGCCGAGCTCGACGACCTTGTCCCACGCGAACGCGGTATTTTCCAGTTCGCCGGTGCGCCGGTGGATGTAGCCGCGCGGGTTGCACACCACGCGTGTACCGCCGTCTGCCACGTAGTCGAATGACGTATGCGTGTGGCCGTGGAGCCACAGATTGACCGGCGGCTGCACGAGTTCCGCCATGTCCGTAACAAATCCCGCCGACGCAAGATCTTCCGCATAGCGCTCCGCCAGCGAACGCCGGTGCGGCGCATGGTGGGTCACGACGATCGTTTGGCCCGCGAACGGCGTCGCGAGCTGCGCTTCGAGCCATGCACGGCTGCGCCGATGCAGCGCGATCGCGTCGGCCGGCGAGAAATCCCGTTCCGGCGTGCCCGGCGCCGCATGCAGCGCCGCGTCATGCGGCCAGGTCACCTGGATCAATCCCTTGAAATCGAGCATCACGCGCAGCCCGGCCTCGATCGAGCTGGCCATGCTGGCTTCGTCGGCGCCGAACAGCGAAAAATCGGCCCAGAGCGTCGTGCCGAGCACGCGGAAGCGCTGCGCGGGATCGATGTAGACGTCGTTGTTCAGGTAATGCACGTTGTCGAGCGCCTGCACCGCATCGCGCATCGCCGTCTCCAGCGCACCGAATTCCCCGTCGTAGTACTCGTGGTTGCCCGGCACGTAGATCACCGGCACCGCGGAATCGAACGTTTCGGCGGCCCAGCGCAGGCCTTCCGCGTGATTGTGGATGTCGCCGGCCAGCACGACGAGATCCGCGTTCGCATGCGGGATCGCGTCGGGCAGGTTGCTTTCGAGATGCAGGTCGGACAGGACGCGGACTTTCACGGGCGTGGCTCCGGAGTGGGCGGCTTCAGCGCAGGACCTTGCCGGGATTCATCAGGCCGCGCGGATCGAGCGCGGTCTTCAGCGTGCGCATCAGCGTCGTTTCGACCGGCGACTTGTAACGCTGCGCGTCGTCGATCTTCAGCTGGCCGATACCGTGCTCCGCGCTGATCGTGCCGTGGTGGCGGTGCACGTTGTCGTAGACGATCCGGTTGATCGGCGCCTGGAACGCGGCCAGGAACGCTTTCGGGTCGCCGCCTTCGGGCATCTGCACGTTGTAGTGGAGATTGCCGTCGCCGAGGTGGCCGAACGTGACCATCCGCGCGCCCGGCGCAGCCTGCTGGATCGCCGTGTCGGTCTCGTCGATGAAGCGCGCGATCGACGAAATCGGCACCGCGATGTCGTGCTTGATGTTGAGCCCCTCGTCGGCCTGCGCGAGCGGGATGTGCTCGCGCAGGTCCCAGAATGCGCGCGATTGCGCGAGATTCTCCGCCACCACGGCGTCGACCACGAGCCCGGCCTCGAACGCTTCTTCCATCAGCTTCTCGAACAGCGCGCGCGCATGCGCTTCGCTTTCGTTGTCGGACAGTTCGAGCAGCACCGTCTGCGCGTGCGTCTGCGCGAACGGGTAGCGCAGTTGCGGGTAGTGCTTGCCGACGAGCTGCATGCAGAAGTCCGACATCAGCTCGAAGCCGGTCAGCAGCGGCCCGGCCGCGCGCTGCGCGAGCGCGAGGAAATCGAGCGCCGCGTGCGGCGATTCGAGCGCGGCGAGGGCGGTGACCTGTGCGGCGGGCAGCGGATGCAGCTTCATCACGGCCGCCGTGATGATCCCGAGCGTGCCTTCCGCGCCGATGAACAGGTCGCGCAGGTCGTAGCCGGTGTTGTCCTTGCGCAGTCCGCGCAGGCCGTCCCAGATCTCGCCCTGCGGCGTGACGACTTCAAGCCCGAGACACAGCTCGCGCGCGTTGCCGTAGCGCAGCACCGCGGTGCCGCCCGCATTGGTCGACAGGTTGCCGCCGATCGTGCAGCTGCCTTCCGCCGCGAGGCTCAGCGCGAACAGCCGGCCGCCTTCGCGGGCGCGCGCCTGTACGTCGGCGAGGATCACGCCGGCTTCGACGGTGATCGTGTTGTTGTGCGGATCGAGCGCGCGCACGCGGTTCAGGCGCGCGACGCTCAGCACGGCCTGGCTGCCGCTCGCGTCGGGCGTGGCGCCGCCGGCCAGGCCCGTGTTGCCCCCTTGCGGCACGAGTGCGATGCCGTGTGCTTTGGCCAGCTTGACGAGCGCGGCGACTTCGGCCGTATTCGCGGGCTTCAGCACCGCGCACGCGGCACCCTTGTAGCGGCGGCGCCAGTCGGTCAGGAACGGTTCGGTATCGTGCGGGTCGGTCAGCACATGGTCGGCGCCGATCGCGTCGCGGCACGCGGAAACGAAAGCTTCGGAGGACATCATCACCTTGTCGCGTAAGGGTCAGGACGCGGCGCGCGACTTTTTCGCCGCGCGCTTGAACGGCGCGACGTACGCCAGCGCCGCCACGAAGAAGACGACGGCAAGCGCGGTCTCGCACCAGCCGAGCGTCGCGGACAGCCCGCGATCGGACATGCCGCGCACGACGCCTTCGGCGAAATAGACGAGTATCAGCATGCTCGCCCACTGCATCGTATAGATGTTACGCCGCCAGACGCCGGGCAGCGCGAGCGCGAGCGGGATGGCCTTGAGCATCAGCGCGGAGCCGCCCGGGCGCAGCGGCGCGAGCCACAGCTCCCACGCGAGCGACAGCGCGATCAGCGCGATGAGGCACGCGGTGGCGAACAGCGCGTAGCGCG
>NZ_JAAGPG010000637.1:0-3986 GCF_017104665.1 Burkholderia sp. Se-20378
CATCCGGCTCGCGTAGCCGGCCAGCAGCGCCCACAGCAGCCCGGCGGCCATCCCCGCGACGAAGCGCGCGGCGAGCGTGAGCGCGTAGTACGGCGACACGGCCGTCAGCGCATTCGACACGACGAAGCCGGCCAGCGCCGCAAGCAGCAGGCTGCGCCGGCGCATCGCGCGCGTCGCGGCGACGAGCGGAATCGCCGCGACGATCGAGCCGAGCGCATACACGGTCACGAGCTGGCCGATCAGCGCCTCGGTCACGCGCAGGTCGACGCTCATCAGCGGCAGCAGGCCGGCCGGCAACGCTTCGGTGAGGATCGTGATGAAGCCGGCCGTCGCGAGCGCCAGCAGGTTCGCGACCGGCAGGCGTTCGGCCGCCTGCACCGGGCGAACGGCAAGCTCGTCATCGATCGATGTGCAATCGCTCATGCCGCGCTCCCGGTTTCGACGCCGTAGACCGCATCGCGCACACAGGTCACGATCCGCCCATCGAGGCCCTCGTACAGCGTGTTGGAAAACGCGACGACCGTCAGCCCGGCCGCGCGGTCGACGAACCACGTATGCCCGTACGCGCCGCCGCCGCGCCAGGTACCGACCGACTCCGGCGACTGCGCGGCCACCGGATCGCGCAGCACCGAAAAGCCGAGCCCGAAGCCGAAACCGGGTGCATCCCGCAGGTCGTGCGCACCCGGCTGGAGGCGCGCCATCTCGTCTCCCCATTCGCGTCCGAGCCAGCCGTCGCGGCCCGTGCGCAGCGCGTCGAGCAGCGTCATGCAATCGCGTGCAGTGCCGACCATCCCCGCGCCGCCCGACGGCCACGCATCGGCATCGAACGCGCGCGCCGGCTCGAAGCGGATGCCGATCGTGCCGTCGAACACCGGCACGAGATCGATGTCCGCCATCCGGCGCGGGGCGCCCGGCGTGCTCACGTAAGGCGTCGCAAAACGCGCGGCGTCGTGCGCGACGAACGCGGTGTCGGTCATCCCGAGCGGGGTCGTGACGAGCGCGGCCACCGCGTCGGCGAGCGGCCGCCCGTCGACCGCCTCGATCAGCGCGCCGACCACGTCGATCGCGAGCGAATAACCCCACGACGTGCCCGGCGCGAACTGCAGCGGCACGCCGGCGATGCGCCGCAGGTTCTCGGCGAGCGAGAGACCGGAACGATCCATCCCGTCGGACACGCCGGCGCGCGCATACGGGCCGTCGCCGTCCGCTTCGAGGAAGCGGTAGCCGAGGCCGGCCGTATGCGATAGCAGATGACGCAGCGTGATGACGGCAGGCGTGCCGTCGGGCAACGTCGGGCGGAACTCGGGCAACCAGCGCGTGACCGGTTCGTCGAGCGCGATGCGGCCTGCCGCGACCAGCCGCATCGCGGCGGCGGCCACGACCGGCTTCGTGACCGACGACAGACGGAACAGCGCGTCTTCCCGCATCGGCGTGCCGGTTTCGCGATCGGCAAGCCCGACGGCGCGCGCATAGCGCAGCTCGCCGTCCTGCGCGACCAGCACGACCGCGCCGACCATGCGCGCGTCGGCAAGCGCGCGATCGAGCGCGTCGTCGAGCCGGTGGCGCAGCGCGGCGTCCGGGTCCACGCGCACAGCGGAGACAGGCAGGGATGACATGGCGTGACCTCATACAGTGAACGAGCGCTCATCGTAGGGAGGCGACGCAGGAAGAAAAACCGGGGTAGAGTTCCGGACAATCCGGACGCTGGCGTCCGCAATCGGAAACTCGCATGGAAAACCTCGGCGGCTTCGTCGTGTTCGTTCAGGTCGCGGAAACGCGCAGTTTCGTCGCGGCCGGGCGCGCGCTCGGGCTGTCGGCATCGGCGATCGGCAAGCGCATCGCGCGGCTGGAGGCACGCCTGAACGTGCGGCTCTTTCACCGCAGCACGCGCAGCATCACGCTGACGGCCGAAGGCACGCGCTTTCTCGAACGGTGCCGGCGCGTGCTCGCCGAGCTCGATGCCGCCGAGCAGGAACTGACGCACAGCGCCGAAGCGCCGCGCGGGCGCTTGCGCGTGAGCCTGCCGACAATCGGCACGCTGCTGCTGCCGGTGCTCGCCGATTTCATGGCCGCGTATCCGGAGATCGAGCTCGACATCGATTTCAGCGACCGGCTCGTCGACGTTGTCGACGAAGGTTTCGACGCGGTGCTGCGCACCGGCCAGCCGTCGGATTCGCGGCTGTCGTCGCGGCTGCTCGGCCACTTCCGCCAGCACCTCGTCGCGTCACCCGCCTATCTCGACCGGCACGGCACGCCGCGCACGCCGGCCGATCTCGCGCAGCACCGCTGCCTGCACTACCGTTTCCCGACCAGCGGCAAGCTCGAAACCTGGCCGCTGCGCGTGCCGCGCGCGGGCACGCTGCCCGAGGTGCCGGTCGCGATGGTCAGCAACAGCGCGGAGGCACGCCTGTGCTTCGCGCTGCGCGGGCTCGGCATCGCGTGCCTGCCCATCTTCTTCGTGCGCGATGCACTCGAAGACGGCACGCTGCGCGCGGTGCTCGACGAACACGTCGCGAGCTGCACGCCGATCTACGTGCTGTGGCCGTCAGGCCGCCACCCGACGCCGAAGCTGCGCGCGTTCGTCGATTACATGGCCGCGCACCTGCCGGTGTGAGCGCGGCCGGCCGTCATGCGGCCTTCGCCTGCACGCTCAGCCGGCGGAACGCCTGCCCGTGCTCGTCGAACAGGTGGCAGTGCTCCGCTTGAGCGTGCACATGCAGCGCCTCGCCGGTGCGGTACGTATCGAGCGGCGGAATCCGCGCGATCAACCCGTCCGGCGCGACGGCCGACTCCGCATACAGGTACGCGGAATCGCCGAGCGACTCGACGGCCATCGTCTTCGCGGCCACGCCGGTCGCCGCCGCTTCGACTTTCAGGTGCTCGGGCCGCACGCCGACCGTCACCGCCGCACCACGCTGCAGCCCCGTCGCTTCGACTGCGACGCGCTGCGTCTCGCCGCTGTCGAAGCGCACGAGCACGCCGCCCGCATCGACCGATTCGACGGCGCCCTTCAGGAAGTTCATCTTCGGCGAGCCGATGAAGCCCGCGACGAACTGGTTCGCCGGCGCGTGATACAACTCGTTCGGCGTACCGACCTGCTGCACCGCGCCGCCCGACAGCACGACGATCTTGTCCGCGAGCGTCATCGCCTCGACCTGGTCGTGCGTCACGTAGATCATCGTCGTCTTCAGCTCGTCGTGCAGCCGCGCGAACTCCAGCCGCATCTTCACGCGCAGCGCCGCATCGAGGTTCGACAGCGGCTCGTCGAACAGGAACACCTTCGGCTTGCGCGTGATCGCGCGGCCGATCGCAACGCGCTGCCGCTGGCCGCCCGACAGCTGCTTCGGCTTGCGGTCGAGCAGATGGTCGATGTGCAGGATCTTCGCGGCCTGCTTCACGGCCTGGTCGATCTCCGGCTTCTTCGCGCCCGCGAGCTTCAGGCCGAACGCCATGTTGTCGTACAGCGTCATGTGCGGGTACAGCGCATACGACTGGAACACCATCGCGATGCCGCGCTTCGCGCTCGGCACGTCGTTGACCTTCGCGCCGTCGATCAGCAGGTCGCCGCTCGAAATATCCTCGAGGCCGGCGATCATCCGCATCAGCGTGGATTTGCCGCAGCCGCTCGGGCCGACGAACACGACGAATTCGCCGTCGGCGATGTCGAGGTTCACGTTGCGCAGCACTTCGGTGTCGTCGTAGCGCTTCGCGATGTTGCGCAGGAGCACGCTTGCCATGATCTGTCTCCGTTCGTTCGTGATGCGCCGCGTCGAACGCGGCGCCTTGGCGTTGCCAGTGATTGTCAGTTCGGCAGCACCGCGCCGGTTGCCTGCCAGCGCGCGACGTAGCCGGGCAGCTCGTGCATGTCGTCGAATACGTGACGCGCGCCGATCCCGCGCAGTGCGTCGATCTGCGCGGCCGACGCGTGCCCGCCGCCGACGAAGCCGAGCACGGTCATGCCGGCCGCGGCGGCCGGCATGACCGTG
>NZ_JAAGPG010000638.1:0-237 GCF_017104665.1 Burkholderia sp. Se-20378
CACAAAAAAACAATTTAGCAAACATCTCTCTCTCACTCACTTCCCCTTCTCACACCCACTTCCCCTTACCTCTACTATCCTTATTCCTTACTCCCTCTCTCTACTTGCCACTCGTCTTACGCGCACACTACCTGACATACTTGTCACTATCTCTACGCCATCTTGCTCCTCTACCACCGCCTCAGTCACCGCATTCTCTTCATCCTATCTTCCAGCAGTATTTAATGTCCATCCGCC
>NZ_JAAGPG010000639.1:0-4329 GCF_017104665.1 Burkholderia sp. Se-20378
GCAACGCGCGGCCGGCACCGTGCTCGCCGCCGGGCTGATCGCGTCGATCGCGTTCGCGGTGCTCGTCCATGCGCTGTTGCGCGGCCGTTCCGGCGCCGCCGATTCGGGCGCGAGCAGCCGCGGCATCCTCAACGAGGCGCGGATGATGGGCATCATCCGTTCGTCGATGGAGGCGATCATCACGATCGACGAAAAGCAGACGGTCGTGATCTTCAATCCGATGGCCGAGCAGGTGTTCGGCGTGTCCGCGATGGAGGCGATCGGCGCGCCGCTGTCGCGCTTCATCCCCGAGCGGTTCCGCGCCGCGCACGCGAAGCACGTCGACCAGTTCGGCGTGACGGGCGTGTCCGAGCGGCAGATGGGCCGCCAGCGGGTGCTGTTCGGGCTGCGCGCCAACGGCGAGGAGTTTCCGATCGAAGCGTCGATCTCGCAGATCCGCGACGCGTCGGGCAAGCTCTATACGGTGATGCTGCGCGACATCACCGAGCGGCAGCGTGCGGAGAACGCGCTGAAGCTGTCGCGTGAAGAGTTGCGCGAACTGTCGGCGAACCTGCAGAACGTGCGCGAAGAGGAAAAGACCCGCATCGCGCGCGAACTGCACGACGACCTCGGCCAGCAGCTCACCGCGCTGAAGATGGATCTGTCGGTGGTCGAGCAGCAGTTGCGCGTGCCCGGCCGCACGCAACCCGACGAAGACGTGCAGACGCACCTGCAGGGCATGCGGCGGCTGATCGACGCGACGGTCGCGTCGGTGCGGCGCATCGCGGCCGACCTGCGACCCGTGATGCTCGACGATCTCGGCCTCGTGCCGGCGATCGAATGGCTCGCGAACGATTTCACGAACCGCTACGGGATCGATGTCGAACGGCACATCGAAACCGGCGGCCTCACCTTCACCAGCGCGGGCGCGACCACGTTGTTCCGGATCGTCCAGGAAGCGCTGACGAACGTCGCGCGCCACGCGGATGCGACGCGCGTCGCACTGCGGCTCGACGTCGAGGAAGGCTTCTGCGTGTTGCGCGTCGCGGACAACGGCCGCGGCTCGGCGCCCGGCGGCCCGGCCCACGAAGACAAATCGTTCGGCCTGATCGGCATTCGCGAACGCGCCCACATGCTGGGCGGCACCGTGACGATCGACACCGCGCTCGCGCGCGGTTTCTCGATCACCGTCGCCTTCCCGCTCAGTACCGTCCAACAGGAAACGCTCATCACATGATCAAGGTGCTCATCGCCGACGACCATACGCTCGTACGCGACGGTCTGCGGCACATCCTCCAGAACGCCACCGGATTCGAGGTGGCCGGCGAAGCCTGCGACGGCCCGTCGACGATCGCGCTCGTGCGCGCCACGCCCGCGCAGGTGCTCGTGCTCGACCTGTCGATGCCGGGCCGCAACGGCGTCGAACTCATCAAGCAGATCAAGGACGAGAAGCCCGCGCTGCGGGTCCTCGTGCTGACCATGCACGCGGAGCAGCAATACGCGGTGCGCGCGTTCCGCGCCGGCGCGTCGGGCTACCTGACGAAGGAAAGCGCGAGCGCCGAGCTGGTCGGCGCGGTCACGAAGGTCGCATCGGGCGGCGTCTACGTGAGCCTCGCGATGGCCGAGCAGTTCGCGCAGAGCCTGAACGAGCCGGCCGAGACGCTGCCGCACCAGCGGCTGTCCGACCGCGAATTCGACGTGTTCCGGCGAATCGCCGCCGGCCAGACGCTGACCGAGATCGCCAACGCGCTGTGCGTGAGCGCGAAGACGGTCAGCACGTACAAGACGCGGATTCTGGAAAAGATGCAGATGCCGCACGAAGCGGCGCTGGTGCGTTACGCGATGCGGCACAAGCTGCTCGACGAAACGGACGACGTGTAACGGACGACGCCTACGACGCCTGGCAGCGGATGGACGGCGGGCGCCACCGGCCGCGCGGCATGCGCCCGGCCGGGCGGCGCCCCTCGCTTACCTGGCCGGCACCGGGCACGCGAGATCGCCTTCCTCGCACGACAGATAGCCCTTCAGCGTTTCGGTGCGTGCTTTCGTCAGATCATCGAGGCAGGTCGACACGACCATCGGATACGCACTGCCGCCCTCGGCGTTCGCGCTGGAGAAGTTGCATTCGGCATCGCGATACGTGATCCACGCACGCTGCGCATTCACGAGTTTGTCGGCGAGCGGCCGCGCATCGCGCAGGCGCGCGGTGACGGCCTGGTAGGTCCGGTTCAGTTCCCCGTCGGATTTCTTGTATGCGCGATCGGCGCATGCGGTCATCGCCGCCTGATCCGTCGCATCGGCACAATTCGCCTGCGCATGGGCGACGTTCGCCGCCAGCGCGAGCGAGCACAGCAGCAGACCGGTCAAGACACGCATGGATGCTCCTTGTTGTTCGTTGAAGTCGTGGAACCCGGTGCCGGGCTTGCCGCGCTGTCGCGCATCGGCCGCCGTCTCGCGGCGACACCGATCGCGATGCTAGCGCACGCGCGCCGGCTTGTCAGCCGGTGTCGCGGCATGCGACGGCTTGCATATCGGCCCTTCGCACCTACACTTGAAAATCGATACGCCGCTTCAGGCCCGCGCTATCGCATCCATCCCGTCTCCGCTTCCGCGCATTCCTCAGCGCATTTCGCGTTCGCATCGCCGAGCGGGGTGACGATTCGTCAGTCAGCTTCCTCCCCCAGCCCAACGTGCATTCGCCGTCGCCCCCTGGAGGGAATCATGAGCTATCACCTTGAAGGCCGTCTGCTCGAGGTCTGCAACTGTCGCGTACTCTGCCCGTGCTGGATCGGCGAGGACCCCGATTTCGGCGTCTGCGACACGATCGTCGCGTGGCACGTCGACAAGGGCACCATCGACGGCGTCGACGTGGGCGGCAACACGATCGCCGCGGTGTGCCGCGTGCCGGGCAACATCCTGCAAGGCAACTGGACGGCTGCGATCTATCTCAGCGACACGGCGTCCGAGGCGCAGGAGCAGGCGCTGCTCAAGGTCTACACGGGCCAGGCCGGCGGCCCGATCGCCGACCTCGCCAAACTGATCGGCAAGGTCGTATCGGTCGAACGCGCCCCCATCACGTTCAACGTCGCAGGGGCGCGCGGCACGCTGTCGATCGGCACCGACTACCACGCGGAACTCGAGCCGTACCTCGGACCGAGCGGCGCGCAGACGACGCTGACCGACACCGTGTTCTCGACGGTGCCCGGCGCGCCGGTGTTCGTCGGCAAGGCGCCCGTCTATCGGTCGAAGAATGCGGCGATCGGCATCGACGTCGACCTGAAGAATCACAACGCGCTGCAGAGCACGTTCCTGTTCGACGCGTGAAGCGCGATCGCCCGCCAACGGTCATGGCTGCGTCGCTGCACCGGCGCGTGTTTCCGCTCGTGCTCGCGAGTCTCGTCGCGTTCGCGTGGCTCACCCTGTGGGCGTGGACGCGCAGTCCGTACGGGCGGTACCTCGACCACGGCGACAGCGCGTTGGCCGAACCGTTCGGCGCGCTTTGCCGTGCGCTGCCCGGCGGCACGCTGTGGTTGCCGGCCGCGTTCGCCGCGGCCGGCTGGACGCTGATGATCCTCGCGATGATGCTGCCGACGACGCTGTCGCTGTTCGACGCGTTCGCCCGCGTCGTCGCCAGCCGCCCCGACCAGACGCGCCTGCTCGCGCTCGTCGGCATCGGCTACGTCGCCACGTGGAGCGGCTTCGGCCTCGTCGCACATGGCCTGCACGGGCTGCTGCTGACGGGTGTCGCGCAGGTGCCGGCGCTTGCATGGCGCGGCTGGCTGATCGGCGCGGCGGTCTTCGCGCTCGCCGGCGCGTTCCAGTTCAGCGGGCTCAAGACGCACTGCCTCGACCGGTGCCGCACGCCCTTCAGTTTCGTGATCAGCCGCTGGCGCGGCCGCACGCCGATGCGTCACGCGTTTGCGCTCGGCGTCAGCCACGGGCTCTTCTGCATCGGCTGCTGCTGGGCGCTGATGCTGCTGATGTTCGTCGTCGGCGTTGGCAGTCTCGGCTGGATGCTGGCGCTCGCCGCGTTGATGGCCCTCGAGAAGAATGCGTCGTGGGGGCAGGCGCTCACCGCGCCGCTCGGCGTCGCATTGTTCGGCGCAGCCGTGCTGATCGTCGCCAGCCACGCGTGAGGCCCGCGATGCGACCGCCCGCCTCCGCCTTCGCGCTGCATGTCCGGCCCGGTGTGCGCGTCGTCGCGCTGACGTCGGTCGCGATGCTCGCCTTCGCGTCGAATTCGCTGCTGTGCCGACTCGCGCTGCAGGCCGGACGGATCGACGCGGCCAGCTTCGGCAGCCTGCGCCTCGTATCCGGCGCGCTGATGCTTGCGATCGTCGCGCGGGCGGG
>NZ_JAAGPG010000640.1:0-4317 GCF_017104665.1 Burkholderia sp. Se-20378
CCCGTCCGCCCACGACATCGACGGCGCGAACGGCGTCGGCACACCACCTGCGGTACGAATCGACGTACACCCGGACGCATCGGCGCGCGGGGCGTCGTGGCCTTCCGCGACCGCGACCCAGTAATCCAGCGGCGCACCTGTCAGCTCCTGGACTTGCATGACCGTCTCCGTGACCATCGTCGTCAAGTCGACATGCTAACCGTTGCACCCGCGCACGTTGCGATCTCCGCTGGCGCCGCAGTGCTTTACGAGCGCTGCCGGCCCTGTCGCGAAAGCATGACGCCCTGCTCCTTCCGCGCGGGGCAACCAGGCGTCGATGCCCGACCGCCGAGTCGCACGATGTCGACGCCCCCTCCACCGCACCCGCATCAATTCGTGTTACGAATCCCCGATTCCTGCCTACAATGTTCAGAACGCCAGTCGTCCGGCCTGCCGCGGACGACAACCGGATCCATACGGTGCAGCGCAGGCCGGATCTCTCGGGGGACGTATGTCCGCGCATGCCAGAAAGCCACTGGTCTCGCTCGTCGTGCCGTTCCACGACGAGGACGAAGCCATCGATGCATTCTTTGCAACGACGCTGCCGATCCTCGAATCGGTCGAGTCGGTCCGTTTCGAGATCGTCTGCATCAACGACGGCAGCCGCGACGATACGCTCGGCCGGCTGATCGACGTCGCCGCCGGCGACCCGCGCGTGCGCATCGTCGATCTCACCCGGCGCTTCGGCAAGGAAGCCGCGCTCACCGCCGGCCTCGACGAAGCCGCCGGCGCCGCCGTGATCCTGCTCGACGCCGACCTGCAGGACCCGCCCGCGCTGATTCCCGCGATGATCGATCGCTGGCTCGCCGGCGCAGAGGTCGTCGCCGCGAAGCGCACCGACCGCATGTGCGATCCGCTGATGCAGCGCGTGGCCGCCGCGCTCTACTACCGCGTGCACAACCGCCTCTCCGAAGTCGAGATGCCCGAGAACGTCGGCGATTTCCGCCTGATGGATCGCCAGGTCGTCGACGCGCTGCGCGCGCTGCCCGAGCGACGGCGCTTCATGAAAGGCTTGTTCGCGTGGGTCGGCTATCGCACCGAGATCATCGAATACACGCGTGCGCCACGCAGCGGCGGCCGCTCGAAATTCTCCGGATGGCGGCGCTGGAACTTCGCGCTCGAAGGCATCACGAGCTTCAGCACCGTGCCGCTGCGCGTGTGGACCTACCTCGGCCTCGCGTTCGCCGCGCTGTCGTTCGTCTACGGCACCTTCATCGTCTTGCGCACGCTGCTGTTCGGCAATCCCGTGCATGGCTACGCATCGCTGATCTCCGTGATGCTGTTCGTCGGCGGCATCCAGCTGATCGGCATCGGCGTGATCGGCGAATACCTCGGCCGCATCTATCACGAGTCGAAGCAGCGACCGGTCTATCTCGTGCGGCGGCGCTATCACGCGCAGCGGGACGCCGCCGCGCATCCGGCGTCGAAGTTGCTGCAGTTCCCGCTCAAGCGCACGCACGCGGGCCGCCGCCGGACAGCGCCGCCCGCGGCCGCCGGCCACGCTGTGGCGCGCAAAGCGTCCGTCAAATAACCCCGCGCACGACGCATGGATCTCCCGCGGCAATCGATGCGATCGGCGGACCTTCCCGTCCGCGCGTGGCTGACACCGCGGCGTGTCGTTGCGTACAGCGCGGTCGCGCTCGCGTGCTATGCGCTGTTCGCCGCGATCTGGGTCGCCGTCGTCCGTCACGCGCCCGGCACCGCGCCGTCACGCCCGGGCGCCGACTATGCGGTGTTCTGGTCGGCGTCGTACGTGATGCTGCACGGCTCGCCGTGGCAAGCGTACGACTTGCCGACCTTCTCGCGGCTGGCCGCCGACCTGTTCCCGCAGTTCCGCCGCGACGACCTCGTCGCGTGGCTGTACCCGCCCACCAACCTGCTGCTCGTGACGCCGCTGGCGCTGCTGCCCCATGCAATCGGCTATCCGCTGTTCGTCGCGTTCGGTGTGGTCGTGTTCGGCTTCGCCGCATCGCGCGTATCGGGGCTCGGCGCGATCCCCGGCGCATCGCGCATCGGCGGGTTCGCGCTGGTCGCCGCCCCGTTCGTGTTCGTCACCGGGATGTTCGGGCAGAACGCGTTCCTGACCGCGTCGTGCGCGGCGCTGGCCGTCTGCTGGGCGGACCGTCGGCCGATGTGGGCCGGCCTCTGCATCGGCCTGCTGTCGGCCAAGCCGCAGATGGCGCTGCTGTTCCCGTTCGTGCTGGTCGCCACGCGCGCCTGGCGCACGATCGCGTGGGCCGCGCTCGCCACCACCGCGTTCACCGCGCTGAGCGTCCTGATCTGCGGCGTCGAGTCGCTACGCCTGTTCGTCGCGGGCACGGCAATCGCACGCACGCTCCTCCTCGAGCAAGGCGTCGTGTTCTGGCTCGCGTCGCCGGCGCCGTTCGCCGCGTTCCGCCTCGCGGGCCTGCCGCCTGCTGTCGCGTATGCCGCGCAGGCGTGCATCGCGGCGCTCGCGATCGCGGTTGCCTGCACCGTGTGGACGCGCTCGCGCGACATCCGCCTGCGCGCGGCGGTGCTGGCGGTCGCCACGCTCGCGGCGAACCCGTACGTGTGGCACTACGAGCTTGCGTGGCTCGGCATCGCGATCGCGTGCATGCTGGCGATGGGCTGGCAGGACGGCTGGCTGCGCGGCGAGCAGACCGCGATCGCGCTCATGTGGCTGCTGCCGGTCGTCGAATACCTGAACCCGTGGCTGCAATGGCCGCAGATCGGCCCGGTCGTGACGCTGTTCGCGCTCCTCATGCTGCTGCGCCGCGCCGGCCCGCGGGCTCAAAACGCGAGCCGCGGCGGCACGTAGATGCCGTAGTACGGCCCGACGCCGGTCGCGACGCCCGTCATCTTCACGCCGGCGACGAAATGGCCCTGGATGTACTTGTACGAGCCGCCGAGCGACACGTCGATATGGAACGGCGCGAACGCGACGATCGGCACGGTGGTGCTGGTGGCGGTCTGCGTGACGACCGGCAGCACCACCGTCGTGCCGACCGGCACCGACGTATAGAGCGTCGCCTTCACGCCGGTCGCGAGATTGATGCTGTCGCCGATGTTGAGCGTCGTCGGGTTGCCGGTTGTCATCAGGCCGCCCATCGTCGTCGTGTCGGTCGCGGTCGACTGGAACGACGTCCACTGCCCGCCCATGCACAGCAGGCCGTAGACCTGGCCGTTCGTGATCGAGAATTCGAATGGCTGGCCCGTCAGCGGATTGATCAGCGGCTGGTTGGTCGACGCGTTCCAGTACAGGTTGTACACGCACTGGTCGATCGCGACCGGAAACAGCCCGCCTGCCCCGACCCCGCCCGGTGCCGCCAGCACCGCCACGGCCGTCGCGCTATCCGATGCGCCGGGAATCCCCAGCAGCCCGCCCAGCAGCAGCGGAATCGAGCCGCCGTTCACGCCGGGTGCGCGCGACACGGTGACCTGCACCGCCGGCACGTCGTACTGGCCGGGCGTGATGGTCGTCGCCTGCATGGACGAGGGGTTGCGCGTGACGTTCCAGTATCCGGTGGTCACCGTGCCGGTCGACAGCGCCGCGCCGGCCGCCGAGTTCTGCGCGATCACGCCATTCGCCGCCGGCGCGGCCTGCGACCAGTTCACCGCGCCGCCGCTCGGCGACATCATCGCATCGGCCCCCGCGAGCGCGGCCGCGTCGGCCGCGTTCTGCAACTGGTTGTTCACCGTGACCACCCACGCGATGTCGATCGCCAGCGCGCCGAACGACAGCAGCGGAATCAGGAACAGCAGGAAGAACAGCGCGACCGAACCGCGCTGCCGTTCGGCGCCGACGGGTTGCGTGGCGGCCACGTCATTCATAGAGCATCACCGACGTCGCCGAGACCGTGACCGGGCCGGTGAGCGCGCTGAACGCGGACCCCAGCACGAGCCCCGAATACGTGTAGGTCACCGTCACCGTCAGCGCGGTGCCCGCCGTCGTGCCGTTCGCCTGCGTCACGGTCACCGCCGGGGTCGTCGCGGTGCCGCCGGTGATCAGGCTGTTCTGCATCGCGTTCTGCGCGATGCTGGCGATCTGCGTCGTGGTCAGCATCGGCACGCGCAGCATGACGCCGGCGCGCGCCGCCTCGCGGCTCGCGTTCGTGATGCCGGCCTTGTCGCACAGGATCAGGCTCGTATCGATGAGGCCGATCAGCACCATCAGCAGGAACGGCAGCATCAGCACGAACTCGAGGGACACGACGCCGCGCGCGTGGCGCGCGCCCGCCGCCCCGCGTGTCATTTTGCGGCCCCCGCCCCCCATCGGAAGAGCGGCGTGGAGGGAAA
>NZ_JAAGPG010000641.1:0-4300 GCF_017104665.1 Burkholderia sp. Se-20378
TCTCACTCTACTACACGCACTTCTATTCTCTTGTTTTTTCCAGCCGAGGACGTCATCCGAGATTCCGACCCGTGACTGCATTTCATACGTGTGCTCTTCCGATCTCCCCGTACTGTTTCGACGGGCCGACCGTCGGGCTCGCGCTCTGCGGGCGGCTGCTCGCGTGGTTCGGGTTCGCCGACACGCTGCGGCCCGACGCGCGCGACGCGCTCGCCGAGTTGCGGACGCTGGGCCTTGCACGGCAGACGCTGTTGACGGGTGACCTCGAGCGCGTCGCCGGCAAGGTCGCGGCCGAGACCGGCATCGAGACGGTGGTCGCACAGGCGCTGCCGCACGACAAGCTCGATTACGTGATGCGCGAGATCGGCGCGGGCCTGCATCCGCTCGTCGTCGGCGACGGGCTGAACGATGTGCTGGCGATCAAGGCCGGCTCGACGAGCATCGCGATGGGCGAGCGCGGCGTCGACATCGCGATTGCATCGGCCGATGTCGTGCTGCTGGGCGACGACCTGAAGCGGATTCCGACCTGCATCCGCCTCGGCCGCCAATGCCGGCGCACGGCGACGACCAATGCGGCGATCGGCCTCGCATGGACGCTCGCGGTGATCGCGCTCGCCGCGACCGGGATGCTCGGCGCGGTGTGGGCGGCGATCCTGCACAACGTCGGCACGTTCATCGTGATTGCGAACGCCGGCCGGCTGCTGCGGATCGACGAAGAGGTTCGCGACGCGTGAGCGGAGGAGAGGCGCGCGGTCGTGCGTGTCTCGTGGTTCCTTCGCCGGCCCCTCAAGCCCCGATCTCGGCCCACGGCTGCAGCCGTGCGTGATCCGAGAAAAGAGGATGTGCGTGAGCCTCCTCCAGCGTGAGAACGGGCGTCACGCAGGCATCCGCCGACGCGAACCGTTCGCTCCAGATCGCCAGCGGCTGCGATGCGATCAGGCGTTCGACTTCGGCACGCAGGGCTGCGCAGTCGCTGGAGCCGGGCAGTTGCCCGCGCTGCCAGTGGCGTGCCGCCCAGTCGGGGCGGTCGAACACGTCACATGCGGCCTTCCAGAACTTGTGTTCGAGCGCGCCGACCGCGAGGTGGCGACCGTCCCGCGTCGCGTACAGGCCGTAGCAAGGCAATGCACCATTGAGCAGATCCTCGCCCGCACCGGGGCGGCGGCCGAGCGTCGCCGCCAGCATGGCGCCGGTGGCGCGCGGCATCACGAGCTGCGCGTGCAGTCCGTGGGTCATGCTCACGTCCAGGTGCCTGCCCCGTCCCGTTCTCTGCGCGTCGAACACGCCCGACAGCACGGCAATGCAGGCCATCGCGCTCCCGCCTGCGAGGTCGCCCCATTGCACGTTGGGCTGAGCCAGTTCGCCCGTGGGGGCGCGCATCTGGTCGAGCACGCCCGACATCGCCATGAAGTTGATGTCATGTCCGGCCTTGCACGCCCAGCGGCCGCTTTGCCCGTAGCCGGTGATGGACGCCATGGTCAGGCGAGGATTGATCGCATGCAGGGCGGCACGGTCCAACCCCAGGCTTTGCAATACGCCGGGGCGGAAGCTGTCGAGCAGCACGTCGGCCTCCTTCGTCCACGCGCGCAGCCGATCCAGGTCCGCGTCACGCCGAAAGTCGACGGTGCGGCATTCCTTGCCGTGGTTGAGGGCGTCGAACAGCCCCGCCAGCGGGCGCGTCGGGTCGCCCTCGGGCGGCTCCACCTTGATGACGCTCGCGCCCAGATCGGCCAGCATGCGGGTCGCAAACGGGCCGGGCAGGTTGCGCGAGAGATCGAGCACCCGCAGGCCGGACAGCAACGGAGGCAATGCGCCGCCGGCGCGCGCTGCGTCATGCATCCTCGAACCTCCCGCCGGCACGGGCCAGCTCGACCACGATCGCGGCGGGCTCGAAACGCGCGCCATACTGCGCCGCCAGTTCGCGCGCACGCTGCACGAAGCGCTGCGCGCCCATCGCATTGATGAACTGCAAGGCCCCGCCGTGGTGTGGCGCAAAGCCCCAGCCGAAGATCGAGCCGACGTTGGTATCGGCCACCGAACGCACCACGTTTTCCTCGAAGCAGCGTGCGGCCTCGTTCGCCTGGATGAACATCAGGCGATCCACCAGCTCCTGCTGCGCGGGCTGGTCGGCGCGCGGCGGGTAGAGCGCGGTGAGCTCGGGCCACAACGACTTTTCCTTGCCCTGGTAGTCGTAAAAGCCTTTGCCCGCTTTCTTGCCGACGCGGCCCAGGTCGTGCCCCACCTTGCGCAGCACGGCCTCGGCGGGATGCGGCGGGTACGCCTTGCCTTCGGCCTCCAGGTCGCGGCGAGTCTGGTCCGTCACGTGCAACGACAGGCCGAGCGAGACTTCGTCCTGCAGCGCCAGCGGCGGCATGGGCATGCCTGCCTTGAGGCCGGCCACTTCGATGGAACGCGGATGCACGCCTTCGGCCAGCATCGCCATGCCCTCCATCACGTAGGTGGCGAACACGCGCGACGTGTAGAAGCCCCGGCTGTCGTTCACGACGATGGGCGTCTTGCCGATCTGCAGCACGTAGTCGAAGCCGCGCGCCAGCGTCGCGTCCGAGGTTTTCTCGCCCACGATGATCTCGACCAGCGGCATCTTGTCCACGGGCGAGAAGAAGTGCAGGCCGATGAAGTGGGCCGGACGGCGGCTCACGCGTGCCAGCCCCGTGATCGGCAGCGTGGACGTGTTGGACGCGAACACCGCGTCCTCGCCGATGACGGCCTCGGCCAGCGTCGTGCAGTCGGCCTTGATCGCGCGGTCCTCGAATACGGCCTCGACCACCAGGTCGCAGCCCTGCAGGTCGTCGTAGCGCGTGGTGGGCAGGATGCGCGCGAGCAGGGCGTCGCGCTTGTCCTGCGTGGTCTTGCCGCGCGCCAGCGCGTTGTCAAGTAATCCTGCCGAATACGCTTTGCCCTTCTCGGCGTTCTCCTGCGTGGTGTCGAGCAGCACCACGTCGATGCCCGCCTTGGCCGACACGTACGCAATGCCGGCCCCCATCATCCCCGCGCCGAGGATGCCCACCTTCCTCACCTTGCCCGACGGCACGCCGGCGGGGCGCGACTGCCCCTTCTTGATCGCATTGAGCTGGTACCACAGCGTGCCGATCAGGTTCCGGCTGACCTGCGACATCACGCAGGCGGCGAAGTAGCGCGACTCCACCTGCGAGCCGGCGTCGAAGTCGAGCAGGCCGCCCTCGAACAGGCAGCTCATGATGTGAGTCAGGGCCGGGTAGTTGCCATGCGCCTTCGCATTGGCGATGGAAGGCGCGATGGCCAGCATTTGCACGACGGCGGGACTCTTGCTGTCGCCGCCGGGCATGCGAAAACCCTTGGTGTCCCACGGCTGCACGGGCGCGGGGTGGGCCAGGCACCATGCATGGGCCTTGTGCAGCAGTTCCTCGCGCGTGACGGCCAGCTCGTTCAGCAGGCCGAGCCCCAGCGCCTTGGCCGGACTCAACTCGACGCCCTGGGTGATCAGCTCGAAGCTTTTCTGGATGCCGATCATGCGCGGCAGGCGTTGCGTCCCGCCACCGCCGGGCAACAGGCCCAGCTTGACTTCAGGCAGGCCGATCTTCGCCTTGGGATCGTCGATCGCAAAGCGCGCATGGCAGGCCAGCGCCAGTTCCAGTCCGCCGCCGAGCGCGGTGCCGTTGAGCGCGGCCACCACGGGCTTGCCGCATGTCTCCATGCGGCGCAGCAGCGCCTTGAGCTGTTCGCTCAACTGGAAGGCCTGCTCGGCGGACGTGATCCGGCTGAGCTGGTCGATGTCGGCCCCGGCGATGAAGCTCGGCTTGCCGGACGTGATCACGAGGCCCTTGATTCCGGCGTCCTGTGTCACGTGCCCAATGACGCGCGTGAATTCTTCCATCAGCGCCGGGGCGAGCACGTTCATCGCGCGGCCGGGCTGGTCGAGGGTGGCCAGGCCGATACCGTTGGCGTCCACTCGAACGAGAGGGTGGTGTAGGTGGTCATGTGTCGAGCCCTCTTCAAACGCGTTCGATGATGGTGGCGATACCCATGCCGGCGCCGACGCACAGGGTGGCCAGCGCGGTGGATTGGCCGGTCCGCTCCAGTTCGTCCAGCGCGGTGCCGAGAAGGATGGCGCCCGTCGCGCCCAGCGGGTGGCCCATCGCGATCGAACCGCCGTTGACGTTCACGCGCTCGAGCGGCACGCCGAGATCGCGCGCCGCCTTCATCGGCACGGTGGCGAACGCTTCGTTGATCTCCCACAGGTCGATGTCCGAGGCCGCCATGCCCGCCTTGGCCAGCGCCTTGCGCACGGCGGGCGTGGGGC
>NZ_JAAGPG010000642.1:0-246 GCF_017104665.1 Burkholderia sp. Se-20378
GAATTGGTCGGGTTGTGTTGCTGATGATAGGTGGCAGTGGTGATGACGTGACAGGTGTTATAGCATACTGTTGTAGAGTGCAGACGTCAGCACAAACTAGCGTGTAAGCGTTGCCAGCAACAGTGATGTCGCATAACGATGACCGATGTTACGTCCTGGTGATGCTTTACACTCGCTTGTATAATTACTAGTGTGTCACTCCAAGTGTCCTTGTCTGTTTTTTTTTTTTTTTTACTGATCCGGCGC
>NZ_JAAGPG010000643.1:0-4138 GCF_017104665.1 Burkholderia sp. Se-20378
TTTAACTGCACGCGCGGAATGCGCATGCGAGCACCGAACGCGGCGCATACGATAGCACAGCGATTCCCCCGCGCGAACCGCCGCGCCCGGCTTCCGGCCACGCGCGCCGGCCATCCGGAACCGGGCCCTGCGGCCCGTTCCGCCTTGACGCTCCTCGCACCGCCGCCTACACTCGCACGCGTTTTGGTGCTCGCGCGCGCCGCTCCGGTGCGCGCAGTTAAACGGGAAACAGGGAGCCTGCCTGCGCCGCAGTCGAGCCAACCTGTGCTGCCCCCGCAACGGTAAGCGAACGCGTCGCGCGAGAAGCGCCACGCAACGCCGCTTCGCCGCATGCCGCGCGCATGCGGACGACCGCCACTGGATGCCGTGCGCATCCGGGAAGGCGAAGCGGCGTGTTCGTCAGCCCGGATACCGGCCTAAACGTTGGGGTTCAGCGCCGCGGGGAGGCGGCGCATCGTCCACGGCCGCAGCAGGCCCGACGCCCGCGTGTTGCCCGCTTCCTCCGCCGATCTGCCCCCGCGCGAACGCGCGCCGGCCGGCGTGGCGAACGGCAGGCAGCGCGAGCCGGGCCGGCAGCAGCCGTGTTGGCATTCACGATGTCGACCGTTCGCAAGGAAGCACCATGTCCGATTCGTCGTCCCGCCCGTCCCGCGACTGTCCGTCCGGATCGCGCGGCGGCATGCCTGCGATCCGCCAGATGAACTGCCACGCCGCCTTCGACGCGACGATCCCGGCCTGATTCCATTTTCGACACAGGACCTACCATGACCCTACGCAAGCTTCCCGTCACGATCGTCACGGGCTTTCTCGGCAGCGGCAAGACCACGCTGATGCGCCACATCCTGCAGCACGCCGAAGGCCGCCGCATCGCGGTGATCGTCAACGAATTCGGCGAACTCGGCATCGACGGCGAAATCCTCAAGGGCTGCGGCATCGGCTGCGAGGATGCCGACGGTGCGCAAGGCGAAGCGGCGGGCCAGCTCTACGAACTCGCGAACGGCTGCCTGTGCTGCACCGTGCAGGAAGAGTTCTATCCGGTGATGGAAGCGCTCGTCGAGCGCCGCGCGGATATCGACCACGTGCTGATCGAGACGTCGGGCCTCGCGTTGCCGAAGCCGCTCGTGCAGGCGTTCAACTGGCCGACGATCCGCAACAGCTTCACGGTCGATGCGGTCGTGACCGTCGTCGACGGGCCGGCCGCCGCGAGCGGCCAGTTCGCGGAGAACCCGCAGGCCGTCGACGCGCAACGCCGCGCCGATCCGAACCTCGACCACGAGTCGCCGCTGCACGAGCTGTTCGCCGATCAACTGTCGTCCGCCGATCTCGTGATCGTGAACAAGGCCGATCTCGTCGGCGATGCGGAATTCGCGCAGATCGAAACGGCGATCCGCGACGAGATCCCGCCGCAGGTGAAGATCGTGCGCGCGACGCGCGGCGAGCTCGATCTCGCGCTGCTGCTCGGTCTCGAATCGGCATCGGAAGAAACGATCCACCTGCGTCACGACCATCATGGTTCGGCCGACGACGGCGATCACGATCACCATCACGACGATTTCGACTCGGTGGTCGTGTCGGGCGACGCCGGCACGCGCGAAGCGACGATCGCCGCGCTGCAGCGCGTCGTCGAGGCGCACACGATCTATCGCGCGAAAGGCTTCGCCGCGCTGCCCGGCGCGCCGATGCGGCTCGTGATCCAGGGTGTCGGCCGCCGCTTCGACAGCTATTTCGACCGTCGCTGGCAGGACGGCGAAACGCGCGCGAGCCGCTTCGTGCTGATCGGCGAGGATCTCGACGCGGCCGCGCTGCAACGCGCGTTCGACGCCGCGTGCGCGGCCGAGCTGCAACAGGCGTAACGCACGATGCATCTGCTGCGCACCACGCCGGGCGGCTTCGTCGACGATACGCAGGGTGTCGTCCGGATCGACCAGCAGCCGGCCGACATCGTGATCCTGAGCTCGGCCGACACGACGCTGTCGCTCCTCGCGAGCGTCGTGCCACACCTGCCGGCCGGCTTCCCGAGCGTGCGGCTTGCGAACGTCACGTTCCTGCGGCAACCGGCGTCGGTCGATTTCTACGTCGACGACGTGTTGCGGCATGCGAAGTCGGTCGTGATCGATCATCTCGGCGGCGAGGCGTACTGGCCGTACGGGATCGAGCAGGCCGTGTCGCTCGCGTCGAAGCGCAAGCAGCAGCTCGCGATGTTCTCGGGCGACCTGCAGGAAGACCCGAACCTCGTCGCGAAGAGTACGGTCGCGCCCGACCTGTGCCGGCTGTGGTGGCACTATCTGCGTGAAGGCGGCGTGCACAACGCCGAGGCGCTGTTGCGCAGCATCGCATTCCACACGCTTGGGTTCGGCGACGAACCCGAGCTGCCGCGCCCGCTGCCGGCCGCCGCGCTATATCACCCGGCGCGCGATCGCGCGAGCGTCGACGACTGGCGGCCGCGCTGGACGCCCGGCGCGCCCGTCGTCGCGATCCTGTTCTATCGCGCGCACTGGCAGGCCGCGAACACGGCCGTGTTCGACGCGCTGGCCGATGCGCTCGTCGCGGAAGGGCTGAATCCGCTGCCGATCGCGGTCACGTCGCTGAAGGACGCGGTGAGCCGTGAAGTCATCACGCAGCTCTGCGACACGCACGACGTCGCGCTCGTGCTGAACACGACCGCGTTCGCGGCCGGCGCGATCGACAGCCCCGAACACGACGTGCTCGCCGGCGATGCGCCGGTATTGCAGGTGATCCTGTCCGGCGGCAATCGCGACGCCTGGGTGGCCGACAACCAGGGGCTGCATGCGCGCGATATCGCGATGCACATCGCGCTGCCCGAGGTCGACGGCCGCATCGTCACGCGCGCGGTGAGCTTCAAGGGGCTCGCGTACCGCTGCCCGCATACCGAGGTCGACGTCGTGCGCTACCAGCCGGACGCCGAGCGGATCGCGTTCGTTGCGGCGCTCGCGCGCGGCTGGTGCCGGCTGCGCACGCTCGACGATGCCGACAAGCGCGTCGCGCTGATCCTCGCGAATTACCCGCAAAGCGAAGGGCGGATCGGCAACGGCGTCGGGCTCGATACGCCGGCGTCCGCGCTGCGCGTGCTCGCGGCGCTGCGTGACGCGGGCTACACGGTGGCCGACCTGCCGCCCGACGGCGACGCGCTGATTGCGCGGCTCACCGAAGGCGTGACCAACGACGCGGCCGTGCATGCGCTGCGCCCCGCGTTCCAGAGCTTCCCGCTGGCCGACTACGTCGCGCGTTTCGCGCGGCTGCCGACGGCCGTGCGCGATGCGCTGAACGAACGCTGGGGCCCGCCCGAAGCCGACCCGACGCTGCGACAAGGGCGCTTCACGATCGCCGGCTGGCGCGCGGGCAACGTGTTCGTCGGCATCCAGCCGTCGCGCTCGCGCGGCGAGAACGACTACGCGAGTTACCACGATGCGGATCTCGTGCCGCCGCACGCGTATCTCGCGTTCTATTTCTGGCTGCGCGATGCGTATCGCATCGACGCGGTGATCCACCTCGGCAAGCACGGCAACCTCGAGTGGCTGCCGGGCAAGAGCGTCGCGCTGTCCGACGCGTGCTGGCCCGACCTGACGCTCGGGCCGCTGCCGCACCTGTATCCGTTCATCGTCAACGATCCGGGCGAGGGCAGCCAGGCGAAGCGCCGCGCGCAGGCCGTGATCATCGATCATCTGATGCCGCCGCTCACGCGTGCGGAAAACTACGGCCCGCTGCAGGATCTCGAGCGGCAGGTCGACGAATACTACGAAGCGCTGATGGTCGATGCGCGGCGCGCGAAGCTGCTGCGCAAGACGATCCTCGCCACGATCGCCGAGCATCGGTTGCACGACGAACTGAGCGTGTCGCCGCCACGCGACACGGGCGACGAGGATGCGCTGCTCACGCGCGTCGACGCGTGGCTGTGTGAACTGAAGGAAGCACAGATTCGCGACGGGCTGCACGTGTTCGGCGAGTCGCCGGCCGAGCGTCAGCGGCGCGACACGCTGCTGGCGCTGGCGCGCTTTCCGGTCGGCGACGGCAAGGGCGCACGCGCAGGACTGATCGGTGCGCTGGCACGCGATCTCGCGCTCGGCGACGACTTTGATCCGCTCGCGGCCGACTGGGCCGCGCCGTGGGCCGGCCCGCG
>NZ_JAAGPG010000644.1:0-4227 GCF_017104665.1 Burkholderia sp. Se-20378
GCCGGCGCCGGCCGGTTCGGTCGACGTGGTCGCTGCGTCATGCGTCGTGGCAGCGGCGCCGGCGCGCGCGGCCGACGTATCGATGAAACCCAGCGTATCGAACAATTGCGTCATCGCTTCGCTCCGTCACGTTCAGGCATGCGCGGGATGCGCGGGCTCGGATACGGCAGCCGGCCGGTGCTGCGCGCCGGTATGCCATGCAGGCAGGCGCGGGCCCGCGCCGAACAGCTTCTCGCGCAGCGTCGGCGCGGGATCGTAGTCTTCCTTGTAGACGCCGCGGTTCTGCAGCTCGGGCACGACCCAGTCGACGAAATCCTCGAACGATTCGGGCATCACGGTGCGCGTCAGGTTGAAGCCGTCGATGCCGGTCTCGTCGATCCACGACTGCAGTTCGTCCGCGACCTGCGACGGCGAGCCGACGATCGGCGCATAGCGACCGCCGAGCGACATCTGTTCGAGCATGCGGCGCACGGTCCACGTGCCGGTCGTGCTCTTGCGCGAGATCGCGTCGACGGCCGACTGGATCGAATCGGTCTTCACGTACGAGATCGGCTCGTCGAGGCCGTACTTCGCGAAGTCGATGCCGGTCGAGCTCGCGAAATGCGCGAGGCCGGCTTCGGCGCTCGCGTAGCGCCGGTATTCGTCGAACTTCTCGCGTGCGAGCAGTTCGGTTTCCGCCGTCACGACGCTCACGCCCGCGAAGATCCGGATCGACGCCGGGTCGCGCCCCTGCCGTGCGGCGGCCGCGCGGATGTCGAGTGCCGCCGCGCGCGCGGCGGCCTTGCTTTGCCCGTTCACGAACACGCATTCCGCGTGACGGCCGGCGAACTCGACGCCGCGCGCGGACGAACCGGCCTGGTACAGCACCGGCGTGCGCTGCAGCGACGGCTCGCTCAGATGAATCGCGTCGAGCGAATAGAACGGCCCGTCGTGCTTCACGCGCCGCACCTTGCCCGGCTGCGCGAACACGCGCGCCTGTGCGTCGCGGATCACCGCGTCGTCGTCCCAGCTCTGTTCCCACAGCTTGTAGACGACGTCCATGTAGTCGTCCGCGCGCTCGTAGCGGTCGTCGTGGCCGATCTGCTGCGCGAGGCCCATCCCGCGCGCGGCGCTGTCGAGATAGCCGGTGACGATGTTCCAGCCCACGCGCCCTTTCGTCAGATGATCGAGCGTCGACATGCGGCGCGCGAACAGGTAAGGCGGTTCGTAGGTCAGGTTCGCGGTCACGCCGAAGCCGAGGTGCCGCGTGACCTGCGCCATCGCGGGCACCAGCAGCAGCGGATCGTTGACGGGCACCTGCACCGATTCGCGCAGCGCGGCATCGGGGCCGCCGCCGAACACGTCGTACACGCCGACGATGTCCGCGAGGAAGATCCCGTCGAACTTGCCGCGCTCGAGCGTCTTCGCGAGGTCGGCCCAGTAATCGAGATCGGTGTAGTGCGCGGAGCGGTCGCGCGGATGCGTCCACAGCCCGTGGTTGATGTGCCCGACGCAGTTCATGTTGAATGCGTTGAGCAGGATCTTCTTGCGGTTCGCCGTCGTCATGCCCGCCTCCGTCACCACGCGATCGCGTACAGCGAGCCGAACGCGTTATCGAGCGCCTTGCGCACGGCCGGCGACTGCTGGTAGATCGCGATGAACTTGCGGATGCGCGGATCGTTCACGCTGTCCGGCCGCACGACCCACTGGATCGCGAAGATCTTGTTCTCGGTGCCGTCGAACAGCAGCGCGCTGTTCGGGTCGGTCGTGCCGGCGAGCTTGATGAAGCTCGGGTAACCCTGCGCGAGATCGACGTCGTCGAGCGAACGCGCAAGCTGCGACGCTTCGAGCGGGATGATCTTCAGGTGCTTCGGGTTCGCGACGATGTCGTGCGTCGTCGCGCGATAGTCGGCGCCCGGCTTCAGCGTGATGAGCCCCGCGCGCTGCAGCAGCAACAGCCCGCGCCCGCCGTTCACCGGATCGTTCGCGATCGCGACCTTCGCGCCGTCCTTCAGCTCGCTGAAGCTTTTCACCTTCTTCGAATAGAGGCCGATCTTCATGATCGTGCCGGGCGCGATCGACACGAAGTTGTAGCCGCCCTGCCTGTTCGCGTTCTCGAGGAACGGGATGTGCTGGAAGTAGTTGACGTCGATATCCTTGTTCGCGAGCGCCGCGTTCGGCGTATTCCAGTCGGTGAATTCGACGATCTTCACGTCGAGCCCCTGCGCCTTCGCCTCCTTCGCGGCGACCTTCAGCGCCTCGATCTGCGGGCTGGTCGAGATGCCGACCTTCAGCGGCGCGGTGTCGGCGTGCGCGCCGTTGAGCAGCGCAACGCCAAACAGGGCGGCGGCCAGCAGGCGCGCGACGCGGCCGGCGGAAAAGCGGGCGGAAAAAACGGCATGCAGCATGAAACCACTCTCCTGTCCAAAGACGGTATCGACGGATGAGCGACGCCGCGGCGAACGCGCGGGCGTTCTCCGGACGGGGGGCATCGCATCGGAAAAGGATCAGCCGATGATAGAGAGCGGCGCAGGGGCGGTCTACGAAGCGATTGTGCGAAGAAAATCGCGCGCGGCGATATGGCGGGCGGCCGCGCAGGATCGGGGGCCTGACCGGGCGCCCGGCCGGCCGCCTGGCCGAAATCTCGGCCTGGGCGCCGGGCGAATTCCGAAATCTCGGCCAGCCGGTCGAGCCATCCTTTCAGCAGACGAAATAAACCCTTTATAAATCAATGCATTAAAAATATTCCGACAGGCCGGATTTCTGGCACGGGGGTTGCGTAATAGACGGCACACGATGCCGCGAAGCGATGCAGGCATTCCAACATCAGGAGACACGTCTTGCAGACCTCAATCCAATCCCCGTCCCATCCGGAGCCGGTTTCCGACGCCGTCGCCACCCCGCGCGAGCGCTTCTGGCCGGAAGGCTGGTGGAAACTGATGGAAATCCGCATCGGCATCATTCCGCTGCCCGTCTACTTCATCCTGCTCGCGCTGATCGTCGGCTTCTCGGTGACCGGCAAGGTGCCCGGCGAGATCTCGATGGCGATCGCGGTGCTCGCGTTCTTCGGCTTCACCTGCGCGGAACTGGGCAAGCGCCTGCCGCTGTTGCGCAACATCGGCGCGGCCGCGATCTTCGCGACCTTCGTGCCGTCGGCGCTCACGTACTACCACGTGCTGCCGAAGCCGGTGCTGAACCTCACCGTCGAGTTCACGAAGTCGACCAACTTCCTGTACCTGTTCATCGCGTCGATCATCGTCGGCAGCATCCTGAGCATGGATCGGCGCGTGCTGATCCAGGGCTTCGTGAAGATCTTCATCCCGCTCGCGGCCGGTTCGGTCGCGGCCGCGATCGTCGGCACGGCGGTCGGCACCGCGCTCGGCCTCGGTGCGCGCCACACGCTGCTGTACATCGTCGTGCCGATCATGGCGGGCGGCGTCGGCGAAGGTGCGATTCCGCTGTCGATCGGCTATTCGGAACTGATGCACCTGCCGCAAGGCGAGATGTTCGCGATGGTGCTGCCGCCGGTGATGCTCGGCAGCCTGACCGCGATCATCCTGTCGGGCGCGCTCGACATGCTCGGCAAGCGCTACCCGCACCTGACCGGCAACGGTCGCCTGCAGGTCGGCGAATCGGGTGACATGACGCCCGAGAACGAGGAAATCCGCGGCCACGTCGACGTCTCGCACATCGCGGGCGCCGGCATCACGGCCATCACGCTGTACCTGGTCGGCCTGATGGCGCACAAGCTGTTCGGCCTGCCCGCGCCGGTCGCGATGCTGTTCCTCGCGGTGCTCGTGAAGCTTGCGCGCGCAGTGTCGCCGCCGCTGCAGGAAGGCGCGTTCGTCGTCTACAAGTTCTTCTCGACCGCCGTCACGTATCCGCTGCTGTTCGCGATCGGCGTCGCGATGACGCCGTGGGACAAGCTGACCGCCGCGTTCACGGTCGTCAACGTCGTCACGATCGTGTCGACCGTCGCGACGCTGATGGGCACCGGTTTCGTGGTCGGCCGCCTGATGAAGATGTACCCTATCGACACCGCAATCGTGAACGCCTGCCACAGCGGGCAAGGCGGCACCGGCGACGTCGCGATCCTGACCGCCGCGAACCGGATGCAGCTGATGCCGTTCGCGCAGATCGCGACGCGGATCGGCGGCGCGATCGTCGTCACGGTCACGCTGATCCTGATCGCCCACTTCGGATGACGCGCCGCCGCGCGCACCGTCGCGCAGGCCGCTTCGCACGCGC
>NZ_JAAGPG010000645.1:0-237 GCF_017104665.1 Burkholderia sp. Se-20378
CGCGGCGCGCGGTAGAGCGTCTGTGCGCGCGGGCTAGCCAGCGCGGCAGCATGAGTGGTCCCGAGGCCGCGAGCGATGTGTGTCATCCTCTGATCTGAGGATGTGCTGCAGGGTACGTGCGAAGATCCCTGGCCCACATTCTGTTGGACGGCGATCGCGGCTTGCTGTGTTTGGTGTGGGTTGCTCAGAACGGCATACAAGACACTCAGGTCACAGTATTTGGTTTTTTTTTTTTTT
>NZ_JAAGPG010000646.1:0-4075 GCF_017104665.1 Burkholderia sp. Se-20378
TCGAATCGATGACGAGCGAGATCGCCGCGCCCGCGACGAAGCAGATCAGCCCGCGCTGGCCGACGGCCACGACGGGCCGCACGCCCTGCGCGATCCGCGCGATCCAGCCGAAGCGCACGCAATCGGCCATCAGCCAGGCGATGGCCGCGAAGCTCACGACGCGCGGCAGCGCGAGATCGCGCTTGAACACGCCTTCCGGCAGCGGCAGCCCCGAGAACAGCTTGTAGCTCGCGCAGCCGAGCACGACCGCGCACGCGAGCCCGGTCGCGGCTGCCCCCCAGCGCCCGAGCGCGATGCGCCGGTAGAACGGCTGGCAGCGCGCGAGCACGCCGGCAACGAACATCAGTTGCCACGCGAACGGATTGAAACTCCAGCGGAATCCGTCGGTATCCAGCAGCTCGGGGCCGAGCCAGCCCGCCGTCAGCCACGACGCGATGCTGAGCACAACCAGCAGCCACGGATGCCGGCGTGCGAACGGCACGAGCACCGGCGACGCGAGCGCGAACAGCACGTACATCGGCAGCACCGACGCGAGATAGGGCTGGCGCTGGAACGTCAGCAGCTCGGCTGCGCCCGTGAGCGGCGAGGCGAGCATCACGCTGACGTCGTCGAGCGCGAGGTTCGGCGCATCGATCCCGTAGTGGTCGAGCACGGCCGACACGACGAGCATCAGCGTCGAGGTCGCGAGAAACGCGCGGTAGATCTGCATCGCGCGGCGCACGAAGCGCTTTTGCGCGGCGCGCGCGCCATGCCGTTCGGCGATCGCGCCATAGGCGCTCGCGGTCGCGAAGCCGCCGAGAAAGACGAAGACCTCGGCCGCGTCGCACAGCGCGAATGCGTGCAGCGTGACGCGCGACAGCACGCTCGCGCCGATGTGATCGACGACGATCATCAACAGCACGATGCCGCGGAAGAAATCGACTTCGATCAGGCGGCCGCTGCGCGACGGTGGAAACGTGGCGGAAGGCGGCGGGCTCAACGACATGAGCGCACCTGCACGACGGCGGTGCGGCGCGCACCCTGGAATGGATCGGGAAGGAGAAGGCAAGCGGAATCAGCGGCGATACGCGTATGCTCGCATCGCGCCAACCCGGCCGGCCAGGCACGGAGATGACCGTTCATTGAAAGGCTGCATACGAAGGGAAGTCGGTGAGGCCAGTCTAATGGCCGATCCGGGGAGACCCTAAGTAACAAAGTGCAACCGAATCTTCTGTTCGATTACAGGCGCGAGCCTTGTCGTGCAAAGCAGGCAGCGTCGCCAGACTCACGTCAGTGCGACGCCAGTTTGCGGTCAGCATCGGCATGTTCGACCGCTACGGTGTCGTTGTCTTGCGATGCACGACGCGGCACGCTGCACGCGGCCGCCGCATCGCGATCGACGTTTATCCGCGCGCGGGCAGGCGCCGCATCAGCATCGCGCTGTGCCACGCGGTCAGCGCGACGGCGACCCAGATCGGCCCGTACGTCGCGAGCTTCGCGACGCTCAGCGTCTCGCCGAGCAGCAGCAGCGACACCGCGACGAGCAGCACCGGTTCGACGTAGCCGAGAATCCCGAACAGCGCCATCGGCAGCATCCGGCTCGCCTTCAGGTAGCTCGCGAGCGCGAGCGTGCTGAGCACGCCGAGGCCCGGCAGCAGCACGGCCCACAGCACCGGATGGTCGGCCACGTGCGTCGTGCTCGTCACGACCATCGCGAACGCGATCGGGCACAGCAGCGCGATCTCGACCGCGAACGCGGCGAGCGAATCGGCGTTGATCCGCCGGCGCAGCACGAAATACGGCGGATAGCCGAGCGCGACGACGAGCGTCGGCCACGCGAATGCGCGCGTCGCCCACACTTCGTGCGCGACGCCGAGCGCGGCGCACGCGACCGCCGCCCATTGCAGCGGATCGAGCCGTTCGTGATAGTAGAAGCGGCCGACGAGCACCATCGTCAGCGGCAGCAGGAAATAGCCGAGCGACACTTCGAGCATGCGGCCGTGCAGCGGCGCCCAAAGAAACAGCCACAACTGCACGCCGAGCAGCGCGGCGCTCACCGGCAGCGCAATCAGCAGACGCCAGTCGCGCACACTGCGCCGAAGGAGGTCGACGAGCGCGGGCAAGCGGCCGCGCAGCGCGATCAGCGCGAGCGCGCCCGGTGCGGTCCACAACACGCGCCACGCGAAGATGTCGAGCCCCGTGAGCGGCGCGAGCAGTTTCGCGTAGGCGGACATCAGCGCGAACAGCATCGACGCCGTCACCGACAACATGAGGCCGCGCCCGGCCTCCGGATACCCCGTCATGATCGTTCCGCGCCTCTTACTGCTGCTGGAAGCGCTCGAAGCGCTTTTCGGTCTGACGTTCCTCGAACGTCACCTCGGTCACGCGCGCAGCCGGCGGCCCGTGGCGCAGCCACGCGAGCATCCGGTCGATCTGCGCGCCGGAGCCCTGGATCATCGCCTCGACGGTGCCGTCCTCGAGATTGGCGACCCAGCCGCGCAGCTTCAGTGCATGCGCCTCGCGCACCGTCGCATGACGGAAGCCGACGCCCTGCACGACGCCGCGCACCCGCACGTAGTAGGTCTCGATCCGTTCGTCCTGTTCATTGCGGCTCATCGCGTCGCCCTCCCGTTGATTCAAGCCCGGCATTGTAGTCGCGTCGGCCGCTTCGCACACGGGCCGGAGCCGGTTCGCCCCCGTCACGGCCTTGCGTCGCCGCGCGCGCCGACCACGTACAATCTCGCCGATGCTCAACCGCCGCGCCGCTCGCGCGCGGCCCTGAAGGAAACGCATGACTGATACCTCCCGCGATCTCGTTCTCGTCACCGGCGCGTCCGGCTTCGTCGGCTCGGCCGTCGCGCGCATTGCGCAGCAGAAGGGCTATGCGGTGCGCGTGCTCGTGCGCCCGACCAGCCCGCGCACGAACGTGGCGAACCTCGACGCCGAGATCGTCACCGGCGACATGCGCGACGAGGCGTCGATGCGCGCCGCGCTGCGCGGCGTGCGCTACCTGCTGCACGTGGCGGCCGACTACCGGCTGTGGGCGCCGGACCCCGACGAAATCGAGCGCGCGAACCTCGAGGGTGCGGTCGCGACGATGCGCGCGGCGCGCGCGGAAGGCGTCGAGCGGATCGTCTACACGAGCAGCGTCGCGACGCTGAAGGTGACGAGCGCCGGCGATCCGTCCGACGAAAACCGGCCGCTTACAGCCGAGCAGGCGATCGGGGTCTACAAGCGCAGCAAGGTGCTCGCGGAACGCGCGGTCGAGCGGATGATCGCCGACGAAGGGCTGCCGGCCGTGATCGTCAATCCGTCGACGCCGATCGGCCCGCGCGACGTGAAGCCGACGCCCACCGGCCGCATCATCGTCGAAGCCGCGCTCGGCAAGATTCCCGCGTTCGTCGACACGGGGCTGAACCTCGTGCATGTGGACGACGTCGCGCACGGCCACTTTCTCGCGCTCGAGCGCGGCCGGATCGGCGAGCGCTACATTCTCGGCGGCGAGAACCTGCCGCTGCAGCAGATGCTCGCGGACATCGCGCAGATGACGGGCCGCAAGGCGCCGACGATCGCGCTGCCGCGCTGGCCGCTCTACCCGCTCGCGGTCGGGGCGGAAGCGGTCGCGAAGTTCACGAAGAAGGAGCCGTTCGTCACCGTGGACGGGCTGCGGATGTCGAAGAACAAGATGTATTTCACGTCCGCGAAGGCCGAGCGCGAGCTCGGCTACCGTGCACGCCCGTACCGCGAAGGGCTGCGCGATGCGCTCGACTGGTTCGGCTCCGCGGGCTACCTGAAGTAACACAAAGCGGCGTGCTTCACGCCGCTTTGCGCACTTTGTTACACGTCCCGCGCGGCCCACTACCGGCGCAGCGGTTAAAATCGCGGGTCTTACGCAGAGAAGACACGCATGAACCTGAACGATCAGATCGCTTCGCTCACCATGGGCGTCGATCAGCTCCTCCACGATCACCACGCCGCGCAGCAGGCGGCCCGCAGCGCGGAAGCCTTCGCGCGCGCCGCAGCAACGGAAGCCCAGGCCGCGGCAGAGCGGCACGCCGCCGCGGAAACCGAAGCGCAAGCCGCCGCGCAACGCCAC
>NZ_JAAGPG010000647.1:0-4402 GCF_017104665.1 Burkholderia sp. Se-20378
CGCCTGCTTCAGGCCGTTTCGGCGGCGCCCGCGTCGTCGGACTTGCGCCACACGCAGGTGCCCTTGACCGATTTGTCGAGCTCGTCGAGCTGCGCCTGGTGTGCGGCGAGTTCGTCGTCGCTCGCGGCCACCACGGCCAGGTCGAGCGCGGCGAGCGACACGCGCTGACCGTTCGCCGCGCCGCCGTCGGCGCCCGCGTCGTCGAGCATGTCGATCACGAGGCTGTCCTGGCCGCGTGTCATCGCGAGATACACCTCGGCGAGCAGCTCCGAGTCGAGCAGTGCGCCGTGCAGCGTCCGGTGCGCGTTGCTGATGCCGAAGCGGTCGCACAGCGCGTCGAGCGAGTTGCGCTTGCCGGGGAACATCTGCTTGGCCTGCACCAGCGTGTCGATCACGCCGCCGCAATGCTCGGAGAACGGCGGCAGGTCGAGCCGCGCGAATTCCGCGTCGAGGAAGCCAAGGTCGAACGGCGCGTTGTGGATGATCAGCTCGGCGTCCTGCACGAAGTCGCGAATCTGGTTGGCGACTTCCGCGAATTTCGGCTTGTCGCTGAGGAATTCGGTCGTGAGCCCGTGCACCGCCAGTGCGCCCGGATCGCTGTCGCGCTCGGGGTTCACGTAGAAGTGCAGGTTGTTGCCGGTGAGCCGCCGGTTCAGCAGCTCGACGCAGCCGATTTCGATGAGGCGGTCGCCCGTGCGGGCGTTCAGGCCGGTGGTTTCGGTATCGAGAATGATCTGGCGCATGTCGGGAAAAACGTAGAAAACAGGGGAGCGGCCCGCGTTCAGGCCGTGAGCGATTCGACGCCGCGATTCGCGAGTGCGTCCGCACGCTCGTTTTCGGGATGGCCCGCGTGGCCCTTGACCCAGCGCCACTCGACCTCGTGCTGCGCGACGAGCGCGTCGAGCCGCTTCCACAGGTCAGCGTTTTTCACGGGCGTCTTTGCCGCGGTGACCCAGCCTTTCTTCTTCCAGCCGTGAATCCACTCGCTGATGCCTTTCTGCACGTATTGCGAGTCGGTATGCACGATCACCTGGCACGGCCGCTTCAGCGCTTCGAGCGCGGCGATCACGCCCATCAGCTCCATGCGGTTGTTGGTCGTGTTCGGCTCGCCGCCGAACAGTTCCTTTTCCTTGTCGCCGTAGCGCATCAGTGCGCCCCAGCCGCCGGGGCCGGGGTTGCCCTTGCAGGCGCCGTCGGTATAGATGTCGATGGTATCGGTAGTCATGAATGTTCTTGATGAGTGGTCGGGGAGGCCGCCGGCGTCAGGCCCGGTGCGAGCACGGGCTTCTTCATCCGGATCTGGCCGACGAGGCGCATGCCGCGCACGCGCTTGACGGCCGTCACCATGTAGACGGCGCCGAAGATCGGCCACCAGCGGTCGCCGGCGGCCTCCATGAAGCCGTAGCGGGCCAGCCACTTGTCGGTGACGAGCGGCGGCCGGTAGCAGCCGAAGCGGCCGCGTTCGAGATCGAAGCCGAGCAGCTTGATCCAGTCCTTGAGCCGGATGAACGCGATCTGGTCGCGCGTGGCCGGCACGAACGGGCGGTTCGCCATGCGCCCGAACGATTGCCGCATGCCCCACAGGCTGAGCGAATTGAAGCCGGTGATCACGAGCTGGCCTTCCGGCATCAGCACGCGCTCGGCCTCGCGCAGCAGGCGGTGCGGATCGGACGTGAATTCGAGCGTGTGCGGCATCACGATCAGGTCGACGCTCTGCGACTCGAACGGCAGGTCGAGCAGGTCGCACCAGGTCGTGCTGCGGCCGTCGGGCGCGTGCTCGGGCGCATGCGCCTCGCGCGCCCACGGATACTGGTACGGCGCGCTCGCGCCGCTCGCCGGATCGAGCACGAGGCCGCGATACGGCATGCGGTTCTCGCGCAGCGCGTCGAGCTGCGGCAGGCCGAGCTGCAGCGCGTGGAACCCGAAGACGTCGGACACGATCCGGTCGAGCTGCGCCTGCTCCCAGCCCAGCACGTAGCGGCCGGGCGGTGAGTCGGTCCAGGCGGGCCAGTCTATAATTTGACGGTCAGACATAACGATGATTGCGCGCCCATGAACGAGCTGGAATACGTGCCGGTTCCGGCATTCGATGACAACTATATCTGGCTCGTCTCGGACGGCCGCGATGCGATCGCCGTCGATCCGGGTGAAGCCGCGCCGGTGCGCCGGGTTCTAGCCGAACGCGGCTGGCGGTTGACCGCTATTTTACTCACGCACCACCACGCCGACCACGTCGGCGGTGTCGCGGCACTGCGCGATAGCCAACCGGACGATGCTCCGCTCACTGTTTACGGCCCCGCGGCCGAGGCGATCGGCGTAGTGACGCAGCCGCTCGAAGGCGGCGATCGCGTGACACTCGACGCGCCCGCCGCCACATTCGACGTGCTCGACGTGCCGGGCCACACGCGCGGCCACATCGCGTATTTCCAGGCGGCCGGGCAGGGCAACGCGACGCCGCACGTGTTTTGCGGCGACACGCTGTTCTCGTGCGGTTGCGGCCGCCTGTTCGAAGGCACGCCCGCGCAGATGCTCGCGTCGCTCGACGCGCTCGCGGCGTTGCCGGGCGACACGCACGTGCATTGCGCACACGAATACACGCTGTCCAACATCCGCTTCGCGCTCGCGTGCGAACCCGGCAATGCGGCGCTCGCCACATGGCGCGACGACGCACAGGCGCTGCGCGCGCGCGGCGTGCCGACGCTGCCCACTACGATCGCGCATGAGCGTGCCGTTAACCCGTTCATGCGTGCGGACAGCGATGCGATCCGCGCGACGCTCGAGGCCGAGTTGCACGAAACAGTGCCGGATCGTCTGACGGCGTTCACGCTGATGCGCGAGTGGAAAAACCGGTTCCGATGATGATTTCCGGAGGACTCCAAAGCTCAAGCGGTGTCTGTAAAAATTGCTCCAAATGTAGGATTTCGCTGAGTTTTCGGTGTTTTTATTGACGTGAAGCACGCACTTCCGTAGTATCGCCTGCAATTTCCAGCCGTCGGAAGCAGAGATTTTCATGCGACTTATATTGAGTGCGATGGTGGTTCTGCTGCTCGCCGCTTGTGCGAGCCAGGCCCCTGTCGCCAACAACGCCGCCGATTCGCAGGCGACGTCCACCTACCTCCGTAAATCAGCCACCGCCAAAGAAACTGTCGACGTCGACAAGCAATCCGTCGGCGACCTGACCAGTGCGGACTCCGATCTCTGGGGTCGCATCCGCCGCGGTTTCCAGATGCCCGACCTGCAGACCGACCTCGTCGACATGCAGACCACGTGGTACACGCAGCGCCCGGATTACGTGCAGCGCATGACCGAGCGCTCGCAGAAGTATCTGTACCACATTGTCGAGGAGCTCGAGGCGCGTCACATGCCGACCGAGCTCGCGCTGCTGCCGTTCATCGAGTCCGCGTACAACCCGCAGGCGCTGTCGGTCGCGAAGGCGGCCGGCATGTGGCAGTTCATGCCCGGCACGGGCCGCACGTACAACCTGAAGCGCAATATGTGGCAGGACGAGCGCCGCGACGTGCTTGCGTCGACGAGCGCCGCGCTCGACTACCTGTCGCGTCTGCATGACATGTTCGGCGACTGGTATCTCGCGCTGGCCGCGTACAACTGGGGCGAGGGCAACGTGCAGCGCGCGATCGCGCGCAACCAGGCGGCCGGCCTGCCGACCGACTACCTGAGCCTGCGGATGCCGAACGAGACGCGCAACTACGTGCCGAAGCTGCAGGCGGTGAAGAACATCATCGCGAATCCGCAGCAGTACGGCCTCGCGCTGCCGGACATCCCGAACCACCCGTATTTCGTGACGGTCACGACGTCGCGCGACATCGACGTGGCGGTGGCCGCGAAGCTCGCGAACCTGTCGCTCGACGAATTCCGCTCGCTGAACCCGTCGTTCTCGAAGCCGGTGATTCTCGGTGCGACCGAGCCGCAGATCCTGCTGCCGTTCGACAACGCGTCGGCGTTCGAGAAGAACCTGAAGGCGTACAACGGCCAGCTTTCGACGTGGACCACCTACACGGTCAGCGAACGTGCGCGGCCGGCCGCGATCGCCGAGAAGATCGGCGTGGACGCCGATACGCTGATGTCGATCAACAAGATTCCGGCCGGCATGCGCCTGAAGCCGGGCTCGACGATCGTCGTGCCGCGCGGCGATGACGACGACGAGGACATCAGCGCCGACGTCGCCGAAAACGGCGCCCTCGCGATGGAGCCCGACGTACCCGACACGCGCAAGATGCTGATCCGCGTGCGCCGCAAGCAGTCGATGGCGGCGATCGCCAGGAAGAACAGCGGGTGCTGCGGGTCGCGCCGTTCGAGATCGATCTCGAACACCACGAAGCCACGCTCGAAGTGGGCAGCGAGCGGCACACGCTCGTGCTGACGCTCACCGAGTTCAAGCTGC
>NZ_JAAGPG010000648.1:0-4187 GCF_017104665.1 Burkholderia sp. Se-20378
CGTGCGCGGTGCGGAATTCGCATGCGGTCTGCTCGGACGCGGCCGGGCTCGCGCGCAGCGCGGTGCCGGCCGGCAGCCGCCAGCCTTGCGCGAGGCTGCCTTCGTTCAGCATCGGCGCGAACCGCACGATCGCCATCGACGGCAGCGGCGCGACATAGCCGGGATACACGGCATCGAGCAACGCCTGCGTGAAGCGCGGAAACTCGGCGTCCATCTTGAGCTGCACGCGCGCGGTGAGAAAGCTGAAGCCTTCGAGCAGCCGCTCGACGTACGGGTCGGGCGGCCCCGATTCATTGAGCCGCAGCCGCGCGGCCACCTTCGGGAACTGCTGGGCGAATTCGCCGCCGAGCTCGCGCAGGTACGCGAGTTCGCGGTTGTAGTAGTCGAGCAGGCGCGTATCCATCGCGTCAGGCCCCCGCCACGGATTGCAGCGACATCGCGCCCGTCTCGAGATCGAGGTCGGAGCGCAGCACGAATTCGAGCGGATGCGGGATCGACCACAGCGTGCCGCGAATCTCGAACAGCAGCACGTTGTGACGCCGTTCGCCGGCGCGGCCGCCGGGCGCATCGATGACGCTGCGCACTTCGACGCTGTCGGGCGCGATGCGCGGCTCGAAGCGCACGATCGCATCGCGGATCGACGCCTCGACCGACATCCGCTCGACGCCCGACATCGGCTTGCCGACGAGCGGCCGCATCCCGTAGTTGAGCACCGATGCCTGCGCGTGCGCGAACGCCGACCAGTCGACGAAACCGTCCTCGGCGTTGCGCGTGTTGAGCAGCCACGCGAGATCGCGCAGCACGGCCGCGCGCAGGCGTTCGGTGCCGATCCACTGCGCGCCGTGCGCCTCGGTCGCGCGCTGCGGCGTGTCGTCGGTGAGCCGGTCGAGCAGCGCGGGCTGGAGCCGGTCGCGCAGGCTGCCCTCCCGGCCGTCGCGGGTTCGCGGGTCGTCCATGGTCATCTCCGCGCCGTCACATCTCGGTGTTTTCCTTGATGTTCCAGCCGACGGTCACCTCCGCACCCTTGCCGCCGTTGTCGTTCTGCTGCCAGTACTGCTTCTTCACCTTCGCGGCCTGGAAGCCGTAGTGCATCATCAGCCGGTCGGCGACGTCGCCCGGATCGATGCCCGCGACCTGCGCGGACGTGACGAGCACCTCCTGCAGCGTCACGCGCATGAACTCGACCTGCGTGCCGCCCGTCTTGCACGCGGAGATCTCGACCGTCGAAAGATGTTTGCCGTTCGCGCAGTTCTTGATGATCGCGGGCGCACCCTTGTCCATGTACGCAGCGACGACGAGATCGTTGAAGCTCGCCTTGCCCGCGTTGCCGCCGCTGCCGCTCGCCATCGCGCCCGGCTGGCTCGCGCCCCACGTGAACGACTGGATGTCGGTCCAGCCCTTGTGCTGTGCGTCCGCCGATTCGCCGGTCACGCCGTCCACCTTCATAAACATTGCCACGCCCATTGCCGTCTCCGTTTCAGTGCGATGTCAGGATGAATGCCGCGTTGAATGCCGATCGTTGCCTGCTGCGCCACTCACTCGTTGGCCGCCTTCGCGGTCGGCAGCCGCGAGATGAGCCGCAGCGACACGGTGAGCCCTTCGAGCTGGTAGTGCGGCCGCAGGAAGAATTTCGACGTGTAGTAGCCGGGGTTGTCCTCGACTTCGTCGACCACCACCTGCGCGGCCGCGAGCGGCTTGCGCGCCTTGGTTTCCTGCGACGAATTGATCGGGTCGCCGTCGACGTAGTTCATGATCCAGTCGTTCAGCCAGCGCTCCATGTCGTCGCGTTCGCGGAACGAGCCGATCTTGTCGCGCACGATGCACTTCAGGTAATGCGCGAAGCGGCAGCACGCGAACAAGTACGGCAGGCGGCCGGACAGCCGCGCATTCGCGGTCGCGTCGGGATCGTGGTACTCGGCCGGCTGGTACAGCGACTGCGCGCCGATGAACGCCGCGAAATCCGAGTTCTTCCGGTGCACGAACGGCATGAAGCCGTTCTTCGCGAGCTCGGCCTCGCGGCGGTCGCTGATCGCGATCTCGGTCGGGCATTTCTGGTCGACGCCACCGTCGTCGGTGGGGAACGTATGGCTCGGCAGCCCTTCGACCGCCCCGCCCGATTCGACGCCGCGGATCGACGAACACCAGCCGAACTGCTTGAACGAGCGGTTGATGTTCGCGGCCATCGCGTACGCCGAGTTCGCCCAGGTGTAGCGGTCGTGGTTCGCGGCGTCGGTGTCTTCCTCGAAGTCGAATTCGTCGACCGGGTTGGTGCGCGCGCCGTATGGCAGCCGCGCGAGAAAACGCGGCATCGCGAGGCCGATGTAGCGCGAATCCTCCGACTGCCGCAGGCTGCGCCACGCCGCGTATTCGGTGTTCTGGAAGATCTTCGTGAGGTCGCGCGGGTTCGACAGCTCCTGCCACGAATCCATCTGCATCAGCTCCGGCGACGCGCCCGCGATGAACGGCGCGTGCGCGGCCGCTGCGATCTTCGACAGCTCGCCGAGCATCTCGACGTCGGGCGGGCTGTGGTTGAAATGGAAATCGCCGACCAGGCAGCCGAACGGCTCGCCGCCGAACTGCCCGTATTCCTCTTCGTAGATCTTGCGGAACAGCGGGCTCTGGTCCCACGCGACGCCCTTGTAGCGCTTCAGCATCCGCGCGACCTCGTTGCGCGACGCCGGCAGCGCCTTGATCTTCAGCAGTTCGTCGGTCTCGGTGTGCGTGACGAGGTAATGGAGCCCGCGCCACGCGCCTTCGAGCGTCTGGAATTCGTTGTGATGCAGGATCTGGTTGATCTGCTCGGACAGCTTGCGGTCGATCTCCGCGATGATCTGCTTCACGCTGCCGTATGCATCGGTCGTCATGCCGACCGTATGTTCGAGCGCCTGCTGCGCGAGCGTGCGCACCGCGCGTTCGACCGACTCGCGCGCCTCGGCCGTCTTCGGCTTGAATTCCTTCTGCAGCAGCGCGGCGAATTCGTCGTGCGCGACGGCCGGTTGCGCGGCGTCGCGTGTGTCCGCGCGGGATTGGACGGGATCATTCATCGCGGGCCTCCGGTTGGGTCGCGTCGCCGCCCTGCGCGGGCTCGTGCGGGTTGCGCACGAGCGTCTTCAGCAGGTCGGGATCGTTGATGGCGCGCTCGATCAGCTGTTCGGCGCCATGCTTGCCGTCCATGTACGACAGCAGGTTCGACAGCTCGGTGCGCGCCTCCAGCAGCCGCCGCAATGCGTCGACGTTGCGCGCGATCGCGGCCGGCGAGAAATCGTCGATCTGCTCGAACGTCATGTCGACGTTGAGCATCCCTTCGCCGGTCAGCGTGTTCGGTACCTGAAACGCGACGCGCGGCGCGACCGATTTCATCCGCTCGTCGAAGTTGTCGACGTCGATCTCGAGGAACTTGCGCTCCGGCAGGTCCGGCAGCGGCTCGGCCCGCTTGCCCGCCAGGTCCGAGATCACGCCCATCACGAACGGCAACTGCACCTTGCGTTCGGCGCCGTAGGTCTCGACGTCGTACTCGATCTGCACGCGCGGCGCCCGATTGCGCGCGATGAACTTCTGTCCGCTGCCCGCCGCCTTGGTTCTGTCCGTCATCGTCCACTCCTTCACATCGATCAGGTTGCGCAGTCCGTCGTCGCCGCCCGCATGGCGGCGGCTTTCATTCGTTTCATTCGCTCCGCTCGCCGCTCAGCAGGTCCAGCTTCGGCAGGCTCTCCGGTGCGAGATCGCGGATGATTTCGTAGAAGTCGAGCGTGAGCAGCCGCTGCGCGCGTCGCAGCAGCAACGGCGCTGGATGGCTCGGCTCGTGTTGTTCGAAATAGCGGCACATCTTGTCGAGACCGATGCGCACGTCGTCGCGGCTCGTGACCTCGGCATCGCGCCAGGCGTGGGCATTCGGCCTCGCGGACGCTGCGGCTGCGGTTGTTGCAGGGCCGGTCCGCGACGCGTCGCCGGGCGCGGCCGGCTGCATGTCGAGCGAGACCGGTTGCGGCTCCGGCAGCGGCACTTCGCGCGCGATCCGCTGCAGCGCTTTCTCCGCATCGCCTTCGTCGGGCGCCCATTCGCGGCCCAGTTTGTCCGTCACGCACACGCGGATCGCCTCCAGCGCATGCAGGGCCGCGCGTGCTGCATCCAGCGGCGTCGTGCCGTCACTGCGCGCAGCCGACAGCGCAGCCAGCAGGCTTTCGCGG
>NZ_JAAGPG010000065.1:0-27969 GCF_017104665.1 Burkholderia sp. Se-20378
CGGACCGGGCCGCGTGGGCGGACACGGTGCGCGCGGGCGTTCGCGGCGGCGTGGCCGGCGCGGTACTGATCTGGGTTTACGAGGCGCTGGTCTGGGTCGGCGCGCAGCACCTGATGCCGCTGGCCGGCATCCCGCGCAACGCGACGGGGCTCGTGTTCGGCAAGGGCGTGCAGGACGCGCTCGGCATCGGGTCGTATTTCATCGGCACCGCGATCCATTTCGCGTTCGCGATGGCGTGGGGCATCGTGTTCGCGGCGATCTGGCCGTGGTTCCGCCGGCGCGGCTTCGAAGCGACGTTCGTCGCGCTGTTCTTTGCCATCGTCGCGTGGATCGTGATGCACGTGATGATCATGATCGCGTCGAGCAACCACCCGAACTACTTCGACCCGAACGTGATCATCGGCGGGTTCATGTCGCACTTTGTCTTCACCGTCCCGCTCGCGCTGGTCGTCAAGCGCAGCCTGGCACCACAACCGCGCGGCTTCGCGTAGCCAGCGGACGCACACCATTCATTTTGTCGCGGCCGGCCGGGCGGGCCGGGCCGCACTCGAGCAACACGAAGGAGCATTGGCATGGCACGGATCATCGGGGGCATCGCGGCCTCCCACACGCCCACGATCGGGTTTGCGTTCGACAAGAACAAGCGCGACGACCCCGTGTGGGCGCCGATCTTCGAGAACTTCGCGCCGCTGGCCGGGTGGCTCGCCGACCGGCGCCCCGACGTGCTGCTGTTCATCTACAACGACCACGTCACGTCGTTCTTCTTCGATCACTACTCGGCGTTCGCCCTTGGCGTCGGGCCGCAGTGGCATCCGGCCGACGAAGGCGGCGGCGCGCGCGACCTGCCGCCGATCGCCGGGCACCCGGCGTTTGCGGCGCACATCGGCCAGTCGCTGATGGCCGACGAGTTCGACATGTCGTTCTTCCAGAACAAGCCGCTCGATCACGGCTGCTTCTCGCCGCTGTCGGTGCTGTGCCCGCACCAGCCCGACTGGCCGGTGCGGCTGGTGCCGCTGCAAATGGGCGTGCTGCAGTTGCCGGTGCCGTCCGCGCGCCGTTTCTACCGGCTCGGCCAGGCGCTGCGCCGGGCGATCGAAAGCTATCCGGAGGATCTGCGCGTCGCGATCGTCGCGACGGGCGGGCTGTCGCACCAGGTGCACGGCGAACGCGCGGGCTTCAACCATCCCGAATGGGACGAGCGCTTTCTCGACCTGCTCGAGCGCGATCCCGAACGTCTCGCCGGCATGCCGCTCGCCGAATACGCGACGCTCGGCGGCTACGAAGGCGCCGAGGTCGTGATGTGGCTGACGATGCGCGGCGCGTTGCCGGCCGGTGTCGTGTGCCGGCATCGCAGCTACTACCTGCCGTCGATGACAGGCATCGCGACGGCCGTCTACGAACCGGCGGATACCGACATCGACACGGCGGCGGCCGAACGGCACCGGCAGCGGATCGGGGTCGAGCTCGCCGGCGTCGAGCAGTTGCCGGGCACCTATCCGTTCACGATCGCGAAGGCCGTCGACGCGTACCGGATCAACGACTATCTGCACCGGATGATCGAGCCCGCGCATCGCGCGCTGTTTCTGAGCGACCCCGAGGCGAGCTTCGACGCGGCCGGCCTCAGCGAGCAGGAGCGCGACCTGATCCGCCGGCGCGACTGGGCGGGCCTGCTGCGTTACGGCGTGATCTTCTTCCTGCTGGAGAAGCTCGGTGCGGTGACGGGCGTCTCGAACCTGCACATCTACGCAGCGATGCGCGGCGAATCGCTGGAGGCGTTCCAGCGCACCCGGAACGCGCCTGGGGCGCTGTATTCGGTGGCGGGCAAGAGTGCGGGACCGCTTGGCTGGGACGGCGCGGAGCCGCCGCACACCACGTGACTGGTGACGAAGGCGCGTGACCATGCGCCTTCGTTTCGGGAGTTCGGCGCCATACCAGGCCATATAAATAGGATGACGAATCGATATGAACGATCGTCGCCAAGGAGACAGGAGAGACATGATGGGAAGCGGAAAGGCAATCGACATCAAGTCGTTCATCGACGACCGGCCGGTGACAGGCTATCAGTGGCTGCTGGTCGTGCTGTGCTGCCTCGTCGTGATCGCCGACGGGATGGACGTCGCGATCATGGGTTTCATCGCGCCGTCGATCATCCATGACTGGGCGATCTCGCGGCCCGAGTTCGGGCTCGTGATGAGCGCGGCGCCGATCGGCCTGGTGATCGGCGCGCTGGTGGCCGGCCCGAGCGCGGACCGGTTCGGGCGCAAGCGCGTGCTGATCGCGTCGGTGTTCCTGTTCGGCGTGTTCACGATCGTGACGGCCCAGGCGCACACGCCGTTCGAGATGGCGATGCTGCGGCTGCTGACGGGCATCGGCCTCGGCGCGGCGATGCCGAACACGACGACGCTGCTGTCGGAGTACGCGCCGAAGCGGATGCGCGCGCTGATGATCACCGTGATGTTCACGGGCTTCAATCTCGGCTCGGCGCTGATCGGGTTCGTCGCGGGCTGGCTGATTCCGCTGCACGGCTGGCGTGCGGTGCTGCTGTTCGGCGGCACGCTGCCGCTGCTGCTGATTCCGCTGCAGCTGTGGCTGCTGCCCGAGTCGGCCCGGCTGCTGGCCGTGCGCGGCGCGCCGTCGCAGCGCATCGCCGCGTTGCTGAACCGCGTATGCGGCGGGCAGTTCGCCGGCAACGAAACTTTCGTGTCGAACGAGCCGCCGCTGCCGACGCGCAGGCCGATCGGCGTGCTGTTCTCGCAAGGCTACGGGTTCGTCACCGTGTCGCTGTGGATCACGTATTTCATGGGCCTGCTGGTGATCTACCTGCTGACGGGCTGGCTGCCGACGCTGATCAAGGATGCGGGCCTGTCCGTCAGCACGGCCGCGAACGTGACCGCGATGTTCCAGATCGGCGGCACGATCGGCGCGATCGGCGTCGGCTGGCTGATGGACAAGGTGCGGCCGGCGCCGGTGATCGGCGCCGCGTATCTCGGCGGCGGGCTGTGCGTGGCCGTGCTCGCATGGGCCGGGGCGCTGTCGTCGTCGCTCGCGCTGCTGGTGTTCGCGGCCGGCTTCTGCATGAGCGGCGCGCAGACGGGGCTGAACGCGTATGCGCCGGGACGCTACCCGACGGTCGCACGGGCGACCGGCGTGAGCTGGATGCTCGGAATGGGGCGCTTCGGCAGCATTTTCGGCTCCGCGATCGGCGGTGCGCTGCTGGGGCTCGGCTGGAAGTTCGACGCGATCCTGTCGATGCTCGCGGTGCCGGCCACGCTGGCCGCGATCGCGATCATGACGTCGCAGCGCACCCCCGCGCCCGAACCGCAGGAACTGGAAAACCCGGCGCACTGAGCGCGCCGCGCCGAACCGGCGCGGCGGCCGGCAGGCGGCGGAACACGTCATCCCACGCAGGAGTTGCAATGATCATCGACATTCACGGCCACTACACCACCGCGCCGAAGGCGCTGGAGGCGTGGCGCAATCGCCAGGTCGCGGCGATCAACAGCCCGTCGGAGCGGCCGAAAGTCTCCGAGCTGCATATCGGCGACGACGAGCTGCGCGAATCGATCGAGCTCAACCAGCTCAAGCTGATGCGCGAACGCGGCCTCGACCTGACGATCTTCAGCCCGCGCGCGAGCTTCATGGCGCATCACATCGGCGATTTCAGCGTGTCGAGCACGTGGGCGGCCGTGTGCAACGAGCTGTGCCACCGCGTGCACCAGCTGTTTCCCGATCACTTCGTGCCGGCCGCGATGCTGCCGCAGAGCCCCGGCGTGGATGTCGCGACCTGCATTCCGGAGCTGGTCCGGTGCGTCGACGAATACGGCAACGTCGCGATCAACCTGAATCCCGATCCGTCCGGCGGCCACTGGACCAGCCCGCCGCTGTCGGACCGCTACTGGTACCCGGTCTACGAGAAGATGGTCGAGTACGACATTCCCGCGATGATCCACGTGAGCACGAGCTGCAACGCGTGCTTCCATACGACGGGCGCGCACTACCTGAACGCCGATACGACCGCCTTCATGCAGTGCCTGACCTCCGACCTGTTCCGCGATTTCCCGACGCTGCGCTTCGTGATTCCGCATGGCGGCGGCGCGGTGCCGTATCACTGGGGACGGTTTCGCGGGCTCGCGCAGGAGCTGAAGAAGCCGCTGCTGAAGGATCACCTGCTGAACAACGTGTTCTTCGACACGTGCGTGTATCACCAGCCCGGCATCGACCTGCTGACCGGCGTGATTCCGGTCGACAACATCCTGTTCGCGAGCGAGATGATCGGCGCGGTGCGCGGGATCGATCCCGACACAGGCCACTACTACGACGACACGAAGCGCTACATCGACGCGTCGTCGCTCGATCCGCAAGCGCGGCACAAGATCTACGAAGGCAATGCCCGGCGCGTCTATCCGCGCCTGGATGCACAACTGAAAGCGAAGGGGCAGTGATCATGAACGAACTCGGCGTGGTTTACCGCACGATCCACCGCGCGAACGCGGACGTCGCCGCGCGGCTCGGTGCGCTCGGCTCGGCGACGGTGCACGAGGCGATGGGCCGCACCGGCCTGATGAAGCCGTACATGCGGCCGATCTACCCGCGCGCGCTGGCGTCCGGCACGGCCGTCACCGTGCTGCTGCATCCGGGCGACAACTGGATGATGCACGTCGCGGCAGAGCAGATCCGGCCGGGCGACGTGGTCGTCGCGGCGATCACCGCCGACTGCACCGACGGCTATTTCGGCGACTTGCTCGCGACGAGCTTCAAGGCGCGCGGCGCGCAGGCGCTGATCATCGACGCGGGCGTGCGCGATGTCGCGGTGCTCGACGCGATGCAGTTCCCGGTGTGGAGCAAGGCGATTTCCGCGAAAGGCACGATCAAGGCAACGCTCGGTTCGGTGAACGTGCCGGTCGTGTGTGCGGGTGCGCTCGTCCATCCCGGCGACGTGATCGTCGCGGACGACGATGGTGTGGTCGTGGTACCGGCCGCGCGAGCCGCCGACGTGCTCGACAAGGCGATCGCACGCGAGACGAACGAAGCCGCGAAGCGCGCGAAGCTCGCGTCGGGTGTGCTGGGCCTCGACATGTACGACATGCGCGAGCCGCTGCGCCAGGCCGGCCTGCGCTATATCGACTGATGGGGGCGGCGGAGATGACGCAGACCGCGTGTGCGGCGACGGCCGTCACCGGCATTTCGTCGATGGCGACGCGGCCGGTGCTGGCACGACTGGCGGCCGCCCATGCGGACGAAACGGGGTGTCGCGTGTCGATCACGTCGGTCGGCGGTGTCGACGCGGCGCGGCGCGTGCGGGCCGGCGAGCCGTTCGATTTCGTCGTGCTTGCAGCCGACGCGATCGAGCGGCTTGCGGCTGATGGCCATGTCGACGTGAGCAGCCGGGTGGATGTCGCGCGCTCGGGCATCGCCGTTGCGGTGGCGACAGGCGCGGCGCGGCCGGAGATCGGCACCGAAGCGGAGGTGCGCGACACGATCCTGCGCGCGGGCCGGATCGGGTATTCGACGGGACCGAGCGGGGCGCACCTGAATCGCCTGTTCGCGCGCTGGGGCATCGCGGACGCGATCGCGCCGCGTATCGTCCAGGCGCCGCCTGGCGTGCCGGTCGGCGAGCTGATCGCGGCGGGCGACGTCGACCTCGGTTTCCAGCAGTTGAGCGAGCTGATGCAGGTGCCGGGCATCGACGTCGTCGGTGTGTTGCCGGAAGCCGTTCAGGCCGTCACGGTGTTTTCCGCAGCGGTGTGCCGCACGGCACGCGATCGCGCGGCTGTCGCACGGTTTCTTGCTTACCTGGCATCGCCGCAGGCCGATCGCGTCAAGCGCGAACACGGGATGGATCCGGCGTAGGGCCGAGCGGCGCCGGCGCGGCAGTGGCGCGCCGGAATCGATAAACGGATCAGATGGGAATCGGTCGTCTTCGCAACGCGTGTACACGGTGAGCTTAGTTATGCTGATGAAGAAGATGGTCGCATGAAGGTTCGATTCACGCGAGGTATCGCAGACGTTTCGTGAAGTCGCCGCATCGCCACCTGACGACGATGCGGCAAGCCAACCAGAACGACAGGAGACAGAAATGCAGACGAACTGCAGGGCAGGGTGGAGCGTGCGCGCGTGGCGTCGCGCGGCAGGCATGCGGCGCGATGCGCTGATCCGGATGCTGGCGATCGGCATGATGGGATTGTGCGCGATGTTGGCCGGCTGGTCGAACGCGGCGAACGCAGCGAACGCAGCCGGCGGCCTCGCGAATCTTCCGGCGGTGATGCCTGCGATGTCGTGCCCGGCCGTCGCGGCGCTCGACCTGAGCGGCGTGACCGACGGCACCGTCACGATCACGTCGGCGGTGCTGCTGCCCGCCGGCACGGTCGTCGGCAACAACACATTGCCGGCGCCCGTGTGCGACGTGAAAGGCACGATCGGGCCGGGTGCGTCGCTGTTCGAACTGCAGCTGCCGACGCAGGGCTGGACGCAACGCTATCTGCAGACGGGCTGCGGCGGACTGTGCGGCAACCTGTCGGTCAATGCGCCAATGGCGTCGACCTGCGTGCCGGTGACCAACGGGACGATCGCGATGGCCGCGACCGACATGGGCCACGAAGGCGGTAACGATGGCGCATGGGCGCTCGACCCGAAGGCGAAGCTCGACTTCGCGTACCGCGCCGAGCATGCCACCGCGCAGGTGGCCAAGGCGATCATCGGCAAGTTCTACGCGCGGCCCGCGCGCTATGCGTACTTCGACGGCTGCTCGGACGGCGGCCGCGAAGCGCTGATGGAAGCGCAGCGCTTTCCCGACGATTTCGACGGCATCGCGGCCGGCGCGCCCGCGAACGACCTGATCGTGCAGAACACGTTCCATCACGCATGGCCGGCCGCGGTCAACACGGACCCGAAGACGGGCAATGCGATCCTGCTCGCCGGCAAGCTGCCGATGCTGCATGCAGCGGTGCTCAAGGCGTGCGACGGGCTCGATGGCGTGGTCGACGGCGTGATCGACAACCCGCGCGCGTGCCGGTTCGATCCGGCGACGCTCGTGTGCGCGGCCGGTCAATCGACCGCGACGTGCCTGACGCCGCGGGAAGCCGACGTCGTGCGCCGCATCCACGAAGGCGCAACCACGGCGAACGGCACGCGTCTCGAACCGCTCGTGTCGCGCGAATGGGGCTCGGAGCTGAACTGGAGCCTGTTCGTGCCGGCAACCGCCACCGCGCCGAGCGGCACGATCAGCTTCGTGCTGCCGTTCCTGCGCTATCTCGACTACTACAACGCGTCGTACCCGTCCGCGACGATCGGCGACCTGAAGTTCACGCTCGACGCATTCGCGAAGACGGTGCCGGTGTCGAACTACCTGGCCGCGACCGATCCGGATCTCGGCCGCTTCGCCGGCCGCGGCGGCAAGCTGCTGCTGTGGCATGGCCTGGAGGATCAGCACATCTCGCCGCGTTCGAGCATCGCGTATTACGAAGCGATGAAGAAGACCATGGGCGACGCGCCGGTCGACCGCTTCGCGCGCTTCTACCTGTTCCCGGGCGTTGCGCACTGCGGCGGCGGTCAGGGGCCGGACGTGTTCGACGTCCTCACGCCGCTGATGGCGTGGACCGAGACGGGCGCGACGCCCGGCAGGATCGTCGCGTCGATCGTCGATGCGAACGGCAACACGACGCGCACGCGTCCGGTGTTTCCGTATCCGGCCACCGCGCGCTACACGGGCAGCGGCAGCACCGACGACGCGGCGAACTTCGTCGCCGATACGCCGAAGGCCGACCCATACGTCGACCTGCACTGGGCCGGCGAATGGCTGTACTCGCCGGGCTACGAGGCGCAGTGCCGGGTCAGTGGTTCGCAGCTCGTCTGCACGGGCGGCAACGGCTGGCATGCGTACCGTCCGTAACGTCCGTGAGCAGGCGGCACGCAGCCATCAAGACAATTCATTCACTCGAGAAGACAAGGAAGGAGACGGATACATGAAGCAACAGGCATTGCGGATGGCGCTGACGTCCGGCGTCGCGCTGGCCGCTGTCGCGCCGGCGTTCGCGCAGAGCAGCGTCACGCTGTACGGGATCGTCGACAACGGCATCGGCTACCAGAGCAACGCGACGACGGTCGGCTCGACGAGCGGCGGGAAGTCGGTCGTCAGGATGAACCAGGGCGTGTGGGCCGGCAGCCGCTTCGGGCTGAAGGGCAGCGAGGATCTCGGCGGCGGCACGAAGGCGATCTTCACGCTCGAATCGGGCTTCAACTCGGCGACCGGCGCCGCGCAATACACCGACGCGATCTTCGGACGCCAGGCGTGGGTCGGGCTGACCAACGCCACGTACGGCACGCTGACCGCCGGCCGGCAATATGCGTCGTATTACCAGACGATGTCGCCGTTCAGCCCGACCACGTGGATCACCGGCTACTACGGCGCGCACCCGGGCGACGTCGACGGGCTCGACACGATCTACCGCGCGAATAACACGATCGAGTACACGTCGCCGAAATGGTACGGCGTGACGCTGAGCGGGTCCTACTCGTTCGGCGGCGTGGCCGGCAGCACGAACGCGGGCTCGACGTGGGCGACCGGCATCCAGTACGCGGCCGGCCCGTTCGGCGCCGGCGTCGCGTTCGAGCGCGTGAACAACTCGAACACGGCCGGCGGCGCGTGGGGCGCGAACTCGACGACGTCGAACGGCGGTTCGCAGATCGGCGTGTCGGCGGTCACGAACGGCTACCAGACCGCGAAGGCGCAGCAGCGGTTCGCGGTGGGCCTGAGCTACCGGTTCAGCGATGCGTGGGACGCGACGGCGACGTACACCAACACGGAGTACATCCCGGGTGCGGCGTCGAAGTTCTTCAATACCGCGATCTTCAATACGGCCGGCGCGGTGCTGCACTGGAAGCCGTCGGCAGTTTGGGATTTCGGCGCGGGCTATGCGTACACGCGTGCGACGGAATCGAACGGCATCACCGACAGCGCGCAGTATCACCAGTTCAACCTGTCGCAGTACTACTCGCTGTCGAAGCGCACGGGGCTGTACCTGCTCGAAGCGTACCAGCACGCGAAGGGCAAGACGCTCGGCACGAGCGGCGCGGGCAGCATCGTCGACGCGACCGCGACGCTGGGCGACGGGTTCAACACGGCGCCGTCGTCGACCGGCAACCAGTTCGGAATCGGCGCGGGGATCATCCACCGGTTCTGATGCGGGCGTGACTGCATGCGCCTCCGGCCTGGACGGCCGGAGGCGCGGCGTCACGTCACGTCACGCGATGGCGCTCAGCGGCCCGTCTTCAACTGCGCCCACAGCCGGTTCTGCAGCCGGCGAATCTCGGGCGGCATCGGCTTGAGCAGCGTCATCTTGCTCAGCACCTCGTCGGCCGGATATACCGACGGATCGCGTGATATCGCGGGCTTCACGTACTGGCGCGCGGCCTTGTTCGCGGTCGGATAGAACACCGCGTTGGTGATGCCGGCGTTGACCTTCGGATCCTGCACGTAGTTGATCCACTTCAGCGCGGCGTCGCGGTTCGGCGCGTCCTTCGGGATCACCATCATGTCGAACCACAGCAGCCCGCCTTCCTTCGGGTTTGCGAAGCGGATCTCGTACGGGCGTTTCGCTTCGGCGGTGCGACGGTGCGCGATGCCGACGTCGCCCGAATAGCCGAACGCCACGCACAGGTCGTTGTTCGCGAGATCGTTGATGTAGCCCGACGAGTTGAACTGCGTGATGTACGGGCGCACCTTCTTCAGTACCTCGTACGCCGCACGGTAGTCGGCCGGGTTCGTGCTGTTCGGATCCTTGCCCATGTACTGCAGCGTCGCCGCGAACACGTCGACGGCCTGATCGAGGAACGACACGCCGCAGCTTTTCAGCTTGGCCATGTTGACCGGATCGAACACCAGCGCCCAGCTGTCGACCGGCGCCTTGTCGCCGAGCGCCTTCTTTACGGCCTGCACGTTGTAGCCGATGCCGTCGGTGCCATATGCCCACGGCACGCCGTACTGGTTGCCCGGATCGGCATCGGCGACCATCTTCATCAGCAGCGGATCGAGATTCGACAGGTTCGGCAGCTTCGACTTGTCGAGCGGCTGGTAGACGCTCGCCTGGATCTGCTTGGCCATGTAGTTCGACGTCGGCACGACGATGTCGTAGCCGGAATTCCCCGACATCAGTTTCGCCTGCAGCGTGTCGTCGCTGTCGTAGTTGTCGTAGCGGACGTGGAGGCCCGTCTGCTTCTGGAAGGTCGGGATCGTGTCCGGCGCGATGTAGTCGGACCAGTTGTAGATGTTCAGTTCGCCGGCCGCGTGGGCGGTCGTGCCGGCGGCCGCGGCGGCCGACAGGATGGCGGCGGTTGCAATGGCGCGGCGAAGCGTGCGGATTCGCATGACGTAGTCTTCCATTTCAGTGCGCGTGTCGATCCGCGAGGGGCGGGTCGTTGCGCGATGGTGCATCGGATGAAGCGGGCGTGCGCGACCGCCGCTCGCGGTGAGCGAGCGAGGTGCACGGTGATCAGGAGTCCATTCGAGTACGAGCCGGCGCGCGCGAAAACGAAGCGCAAGCCGATCCCGTCACCGGTCGGGCGACACGGCGAGCAGGTCGAACGGAGTCAGGGAAAGGGGGGCGCTAAGGCAGCAGCGATGCCACGTCGTCGGTATGGATCGCGACATAGGCACGCGCGGCGACGGCGTTGTGGCGGCGAACGGAGCGGCGCGACAGGATGGTGTAGATCGACAGAGGCAGACGAGGGCTTTGCCAGCCGTCACTGTCGTCGGAGGACGCGATCGTAGCGCGCAGGTTTCGCGCATCGCCTCGTCTCCACCGCACCAGCGGGCCACGGAATCTCACGATTACTCTCGACCGGGTTGTTGAAAGTATTGAACACCTGACGATTCGCCAGCGACTGCCGCTTCAGGTTTCGGTCATCGCGTTCGACGCGCGGGGGCGTTGGTTTCGAGACGCGAATTGAAAGCCTGGCAGATTGCTGGATCGCCGAAACATGACGTTTCCATGAATCATCAGATAAATCGCTGTAAGGATGTCTCCGGATTTTCCCTAGGAATTCGAAGGCCGATGAACGCGTTTGAGGTGATGGCAACGATGCAGACACACACAAAAGGTCGCACTTCGTATTTCACCATTCGATAAATCGATGTGGCCGATTGATGACATTGCGTTTTATCTCTCGCTGCGACACGCCGGCGTGAAAGTCATCAGGCGAGTGCGGGAATCACCCGCCGCCCGCATGCCGCGCATGGCAGGCCGGCGGGCGTGTCGCAGGCAGTGGGCACCGCTCCGCTCATGACGCGCTCGCGCGTCGGTGAAGGCCCACCACGGCTGGTGCGGATCGTCTTGGTTTGACTCGATGCGTAGCTCGCGAGCCGCTCGCATGTCTATTCGGACGGGTGGCAAGCGATGACCACGGCAGCGCACATGAACGCGTCGCCGCTTGCGGCGGGCCGTGTTCTACCTGTCGATAGCACCACGATTCCGTGATTGCATTTTTCTTTTCAAAACTATTGGCAATCAAAATTAAATTTGATCGCGGAATTGCTGCGCCCGTGGAAAGAATGGTGGATCGGGTCCACGACGTCATCATGCTTGAGTCGATCATGGAGCACGCGCCAGAAGCGTCCCGGAAAAGCGTTTCGTGCTTTGCGAGGCTTGCCGCGATCGGGTGCTATGCGACTGCCACAGACCATACAAACGGCGAGCTGGAAATCTTGCCCAGTTCGATTCCGTAAGTGAATTGAAATTTCACGACGCACGGCAGCGACACCTGACAGTCTTTGACAGCACATATTCACCGGTTCCCCGATTATTCAGTCTCGGGGTAGTTCGCTGTGCTGCATGAATCTGAGAGTAGAGACCAAAAACAATGAACAAGAATCAGTATCGCCTCGTATTTAGCCGCGTGCGCGGCATGCTGGTGGCCGTCGAGGAAACCGCGAATTCAGCAGGCAAGGCAACGCAGGGAGAGACGGTTTGCGTTTCGGCTGGCGGCTTGCCGCAGCTCGTCAAGCGCTTCGCTTTGCGACATACGGCGTTGGCCGTCTTGATTGTGGCAGGCGTGGTGCCGACCTGGGCTATCGCACAGATCGTACCGGGCGGCGCGAATGCTCCTTCCGTCATCCAAACGCCCAACGGGCTCCCACAGGTGAACATCAACCGGCCCGTCGGCGGCGGCGCGGTGTCGTTGAATACCTACAATCAGTTCGATGTATCCCGCTCTGGCGCGATCTTGAACAACTCCCCCGTTATCGTTAACACGACGCAAGCGGGTGTGATTGGCGGGAATCCGAATTTCCTGCCGGGACAATCGGCGCGACTGATCGTCAACCAGGTGAACAGCAACAATCCTTCGTTGATCCAGGGTTACGTTGAGATCGCAGGAGCTAAAGCCAATCTCATCCTGGCTAACCCCTCGGGGCTGATTCTCGACGGCGGCGGCTTTCTGAACACCTCACGCGCCACGCTGACAACCGGCACACCGCTGATCGATGCGAACGGCAACGTCACGGGCATCAATGTCACGCAGGGCAATATCACCGTGCAAGGCGCGGGATTCAACGCGTCGAATCTGGATCAGGTTGACCTGCTGGCAAGAGCCGTCAAAATCAACGCGGCCACGTATGGCGGTAATACGCTGAACGTGGTGGCCGGCGCGAATCACGTCGATTACGGCACGCTCGCCGCGACACCGATTGCCGGCGTCGGCGCGGCACCGGCGATCGGTATCGACGTGAGCCAGTTGGGCGGGATGTATGCCGGGAAAATCCTGTTGGCGTCCAATGAGTACGGCGTCGGGGTTGGCGTATCCAATGCCGGCGTCGTCGCCGCGCAGGCCGGCGATCTGAATTTGCAGTCGAACGGCCGGCTCGTGTTGTCGGGACGTACCGAGGCGAGCGGCAATATCGCGATGACCTCCGCGAACGGCGTGACGAACAGCGGCACGACCTACGCGCAACAGTCGGTGTCGGTGAATACCGGCGCAGACGTGGCGAATACAGGCACGCTCGCGGCGCAGCAGAATACCAGCGTGAACGCGGGCTCGGTCACGTCGACCGGTACGCTCGGCGCGGGCGTGAGCAATGACGGGTCGGTTGGTCAGAGCGGCGACCTGACCGTGTTGACCAACGGGCAGCTGAACGCGACCGGTCAGAACATCGCGGGTGGCAATGCGACACTCGCCGGCAGCGGCGTGAACCTCGCAGGCAGCAAGACGGCCGCGAACGGCGGGCTGTCGATGAGCGCAAGCGCCGGCGATGTGAACCTCACGAGCGCGACGACGAGCGCACAAGGCGCGATCAGCGCGCAGGCATCGGGCGCCGTCATCAACGACCACGGCGCCATGTCCGGCGGCAGCGGCGTGACGCTGGCCGGCTCGACCGTTTCGAACCAGGCCGGTCAGGTATCGTCGACCGGGCCGCTGCTCGTTCTCGCGTCCGGGCAACTACTGAATCAGTCAGGATCGCTGGTTTCGCAAGGCACGGCAGCGATACGCGGCGGCGCGATCGTGAACACGCAGGGTTCGATGCAGAGCGCGGCCGGCATGTCGGTATCCGGGGCGTCGCTGCAGAACGATGCGGGACGCGTCGTCGCGCTCGGCACGGATGGGCTGTCGGTGACGACGACGGGCCAGATTCTGAACGCCGCGGGCACAACGGCCACAGGTGCGCAGGGCGGGGTGATGGGGAGCAACGGCGCGACCGTCGTGCAGGGCGGCAGCGTTGTGAACCATGGCGCGATGTCCGCTGCGACGAATCTGACGGTTTCCGGCCAGAGCGTGGACGACAGCAACGGCACGATGGCATCCGCGCAGACCACGACCATGAACGCCGGCTCGCAGTTCGTGAACGCGAACGGCGCGGTGACGGGTCAAACGGCCGTGGTCAACGCCACGACGATCAACAACGATTCCGGCAACATACAAGGCGCACAGGTCGGCCTGAACGGAACGAATTTGCAGAACCATGCCGGCGTCGTCACGCAGACCGGCACGGGCCCGATGGCGGTCAATATCACCGGCACGCTCGACAACTCGCAGAAAGGCACGATCCAGTCCAACAGCACGGATTTGGCGTTGACACCTGCGACGCTGATCAACGACACCGGCACCATCACGCACGCAGGGAGCGGTACGCTGACCCTCGGCAATGGCACCGGCTCGATTTCGAACGTTGCAGGGCACATCGCCAGCAACGGGCAAGTGGTCGCCCAAACGGAGACGATGAACAACACGGCCGGCAGCGTGATCGGTCAAACCGGCCTGACGGCGACGGTCGGCGGCGCGCTGACGAACGATGCAGGTCGGCTCGGCTCAGGCACGAGCGCGACGATCCACGCGGGCTCGCTGTCGAACCAGAATGGCGGCTCCATTGTTTCTCCGACGCTGGCCCTCAACGTCGATAGCACGCTCAACAATAACCTTGGTTCGATTCAGACGAACCAAGCCACCATTGCGGCAACCGACATCCTGAACCGGGGCGGTAATCTCACGCAGTTCGGCACGGGGCCGATGACGGTCAATGTCGCGAACCTGCTGGACAACTCGCAAGGCGGCGTGTTTCAGACCAACAGCACGAACCTGCTGTTGACGCCCGCGATGCTGATGAACGATGCCGGTAAATTGACGTTCGGCGGCACGGGAACCCTCACGATCGCGCCGAGCCATGGCACGGGTGCGTTCAGCAACGTCGGCGGTACCGTCGTCAGCAACGGGCAAGCAGTTGTGCAAGCCGGCTCATGGAACAACGATTTCGGCACCTTCGCGGCCCGGCAAGGCATCGTCGCGAACGTGGCCGGCGATATCTCGAACCAGCAAGGCCTGATTCGTTCGCAAGCGGCGCTGTCGCTGATAACCGGCGGCTCGCTGCTCAATCAGAACGGGGTCGTCGCGTCCGGTACGAGCGCGCCAACCGACACCAGCACGCTCGCGATTCAAGCGGCGGCCATCCAGAACGCCGCAGGCCAGATCCTCAATTTCGGCACTGGCAATATGACCGTGCAAGGCGGTAGCCAGCTCGTGAATGCGGCGGGGATGGTCAGCGGCAACGGCAACCTCGCCGTGAACGCGTCCGCGATCAGCAACACGAATGGCGCACAGATGAACGGCGCGAGTCTCCAGGTGCAAGGCGGCACGATCGACAACACCGCCGGCAAAATGGGGAGTTCCAGCGGCGACACGTCGATAACGACGACCGGCGCAATCACGGATACCAACGGTCAAATCGGCTCGGCCCACGATCTGACGGTGACGGCACCGACGCTGTCGGGTGGTGGCACCTACAGCGCGGCGAACAATGCACAGTTCAACCTGCAAGGCAACTTCAGCTTGTCGCCGCACTACAGTTTCAATGCCGGCAATCAGCTCGGGTTTTCGTTGCGCGGCACCTTCACCAATACGGGCTATCTGTCGGCGGTCTACAACCTGAACGTATCGGCAGGCGACATTCTCAACAGCGGCACGATGATGGCGGGCTATCTGCTGTCGACGCATTCGAATACGCTGACCAATACCGGAACAATGGTCGGCGCGAGCGCATCGCTCGTCGCGAACACGAGCATTACGAACGTCGGCCCCACGGCTCTGATCGGGGCATCGGATAGCAACGGCTCGCTTGAATTGCTCGCGCCCGTGATCCAGAACCGGGACGACACGACCGCGGTCGACACTACGCCTCAAACCTCGATCGTCGGGCTCGGCAAGGTCGTGTTGGCCGGCGGCAAGGATGCGAATGGCAACTACACGAACGCGCAATCGATCCTGAACCAGTCGGCGTTGATTCAGTCCGGTGGCGATATGACGTTGGACGCCAATCTGGTCACGAACACGCGCCGCCAGATGACGACGAGTGGATTGACGAATAACGTTGATCCGGCCGTGCTGGCCGCCTTGGGTATCAGTTTGTCGGGTTGCGCATCGTATTTCGCCGTGAATTGCGTGGGCGGGGGACAGATGATCGCCGGTCTCCGGTCCGACAACATCACACCGGCCGAAACGGCTGCCATCATCGCCCAGCCGGGCGGCATGTACATTGAGCCGCCGCACGGCGGCCAGTGGAACAGTGGGTACTTCTACACGACCTATACGGGCGTCGCGACGGCCAACCTGATTCAGAATATCAGCCCCGCTGCGCAAATCATGGTCGGCGGTAACCTCGATGCCTCTGCGACCGGGACGCTCAAGAACTACTGGAGCAATATCGCGGCGGTCGGCAACATCAAGGCCCCGGCGAACTACGATGCGAACAGTTGGGGTGCATCCGGCCAGCAAGCGCCGAGCCTGACGGTCACCTACTCGGGCCAGTACCACTACAACAACTACGACAGCAGCGAATATAACTGGCAGTTGCCGTTTGGCAATGCCACGTTCGTCACGGGCGTACCGGGAGGCTATACGCAGGTCGCGCCGGCCAACGTGCATACCTACCCCCTGCCGAGCTACGAATCGACGTTCGTCACGGGTGGCACGCTGTCCGGAAACGGCGTCAATATCAACAACACGGCGGGTAATGCGGGCCTGCCATCGCTCGGGCTGGTTGCCGGACAGGTGCCGAGTTTGACGCCGGGTTCGGTGACGGGCCAGCTTGGCGGCACGGGCCAGCGAGCAACGGTCCCCGGTGGCGGGCCGGTGATGGTCGATCCGATCATCGCCAAGGCCACGGCGCTCAACGTGCTGAACAACTTGACGATTCCGCAAGGCGGGTTGTTCAAGCCGGACACCGCGCCGGGCGCAACGTACCTGATCGAGACGAACCCCGCTTTCACGAATCAGCGGACGTTCATGTCGAGCGATTACTACCTGCAACAGCTCGGCATGAATCCGCAGACGGTCGAAAAGCGTCTGGGTGACGGCTTCTATGAACAGCAGCTCGTGCGCAATCAGGTCACGGCCCTGACAGGCAAAGCCGTGTTGGGCCCCTACACCGACACGCAGGCGATGTATGAAGCAATGATGGCCTCGGGCGCGGCGCTCGCCAAATCGCTCGATCTGCCGCTCGGCATGAGCCTGACGGCCGATGAGGTCGCGAGCCTGACGAGCAACGTCGTCATGATGGAAACGCGCGTGGTCGACGGCCAATCGGTCCTGGTGCCGGTCGTGTATCTCGCGAAGGCCAATCAGCAAAACTGGAATGGCCCGCTGATCGCTGCGACGGATATCGATCTGGAAAACGCCCAGACGTTCAAGAACAGTGGCACCGTCACGGCCAGCGACGCGATGACGATTCACGGCCAGTCGATCGATAGCGCGTTCGGCGCACTGACCAGCGGCGGCGCGATGGATCTGCAAACGATCGGCGATATGAATTTCACGTCGGCCAACGTGAAGGCCGGCAGCCTCAACCTCGACGCAGGCGGCAATCTGTTGCTGAACACCGCAACGAATACGCTCAATCAGGTGAGCGCGACCGGTGCGACGCGCACCACCGTGACGCTCGGCCCGCTTGCGCAGATCAATGTAACGGGCGATGCCGCGATCAAGACCGGCGGCAACTTCGAGCAGAATGCGGGCGCGCTGACGGTTGGCGGCAATCTCGGGATGGATATCGGCGGCAATTGGAACCTCGGTGCGGTACAGACCGGCGAGCATAAGGTGGTCGAGCGAGCCAACGGGGTATCGAATACCGACATAAACGTCGTGACGGGCAGCGCGGTGAAAGTCGGCGGCGAGTCAAATATTGCGGTTGGCGGTGATTTGACTGCCAAGGGCGCTCAGTTCAACCTTGGCGGTGGTGGCACGATCGGCGTCAACGGCAATGCGACGTTCGGCGCAGCGAGTGCGACGTCGACCATCGATAGCAATAGCTCCGGCAGCGACCACCACGGCAGCTATGCGGAACAGCAACACAGCTCTGACGAAGCGCTGCTTGGCACGGCCGTGCATAGTGGCGATACGCTCACGGTTGCCTCGGGCAAGGATATCAATGTTATCGGCAGCTCGATCAGCCTCGACAAAGGCAATGCAAACCTGCTGGCAAAGGGGGATGTGAATGTCGGCGCGGCGACCGAAACCCATACGTCCGACTCGCAAGAAACGCATAGCCATAGCAACGTGGTAAGCGGCGTGAAGGTCGCAAGCGGCGCGGATCAGACCGCAACCTATAGTCAAGGCAGCACGATTTCGGCGGACGGGGTGACGGTCGAAAGCGGCCGGGATATTAACGTCACGGGCAGCAACATTGTCGGCACGGACCTTGTGAGCCTCGACGCGGCGCGCAACGTGAATATCACCACGTCGCAGGACACGGTGCAATCGTCGTCGTATTACGACAAGAAGGAAAGCGGCCTGTTGACCAACGGCGGACTGTCCGTGACCTTCGGTAGCCGCTCGATGGGCAACACTGATCAGACCAAGCAGGTGACGAACAACGCAAGCGTCGTAGGCGCATCGTCCGGCAACGTGTCGATCAACGCGGGCAAGGATGCGACCATTACCGGCAGTACCGTGGTTGCCGGCCAAAACCTCGACGTGACGGGGCAAAACGTTGTCGTGAACTCCGCCTATGACACGTACAACGATGCGCAGTCGCAGCACTTCAGTCAATCGGGGCTGAGCGTCGGCGTGAACGGTGGCGTCGTGGGCCTTGGTCAGTCGATGGCGAGCACGGTGCGTCAGGGCGCGCAATCCGGCGATTCGCGCCTCGCGGCCGTACAAGGCGTGGCGGCAGCCGAACAGGCTTATCAGAGTCGTGATGGATTGAAGAATGCTGCGACTGCCCTGTCGAATGGCAACGTCAGCGAAGCCGCGAACGGTGTGCAGGTTCAGCTCAGTATCGGATCGAGCCACAGCAGTAGCAACGAGACGACATCCATCACGCAGGCAAAGAATTCGTCGCTGATTGGTAACGGCAACGTGCATGTGACCGCGACGGGCACGCCCGACGCGAACGGCAACGCACAACCCGGAACCGGCGATATCACGATGACCGGCGCGAGCGTGTTGGGTAAGAACGTGTCGCTCGATGCAAACAACGCGATCACGTTGCATAACGCACAGAGTACCGAGCAGGACACGAGTTCGAACAGTTCGTCGGGCTGGAACGCGGGCGTCGGGATCGGTGTAGGCAAGCAGACCGGGATCAGCATTTTTGCGAATGGCACGAACTCGCACGGGCAAGGCAACGGCAGCGCTGTGACGCAGACCAACACGACCATCGCAGCGGGCGACACGCTGACGATGAAATCGGGTGGCGACACAACGCTGACCGGTGCGCAGGTGTCCGGCGACAAGGTGAAGGCAGACGTGGGCGGCAACCTCACGATGACGAGTGTTCAGGATACGTCGAACTACGCGAGCAACCAGCATAGTGCAGGTGCGAGCGGTAGCGTTACGTTCGGCTACGGCGGCGGTGCCGACGTGTCGATCGGACATACCGGCATCGATGCGAATTATGCTTCGGTGAATCAGCAGACCGGTATCGTCGCTGGCAAGGACGGATTCGATGTGAACGTCGCGAACCATACGCAGCTCAACGGCGCGCAGATCGCGAGCGTGGCCCCTGCCGAAAGCAATACGCTGACGACGGGCAGCCTCGGGTTTAAGGATATTCAGAATTCGATGTCGTATTCCGCTTCGTCGGAAGGTTTCTCGACTTCGAGCGGCCCGAGCTTCGCGCATACGGGTGACAGTGCGAGCGGTGTGACGAAGGCGGCGGTGAGTCCGGCAACGATCACCGTGACGTCTGACCAGCAGAACGGCACCGACAGCACGGCAGGTCTGTCGCGCGATACCGCGAACGCGAACCAAACGGTTAAGAACACGTTCAACTTGCAGCAGACGCAGAACGATCTGGCGTTCGCGCAGGCGTTCGGCAAGGCAGCGACGTTCGCGGTTGCGGAAGCGGCCACGCAGCTTGAGAACAGCAGTCCGCAGATGAAGGCGTTGTTCGGCGAAGGCGGCGCAGGACGCGATGCGCTGCATGCGGCGGTGGCCGCGATCGGCGCGGCCTTGTCGGGTGGCAACATCGGCGGTGCGGTGGCGGGTTCGCTGGCAGGCGATGCGCTGCAATCGCTTGCGCAGCCGATCATCGATCAGGCCGTTAGCCAACTGCCGCTGGACGCGCAGGCGGCCGCACGCAAGGCGCTGAACGAAGTCGTCGCGACGGCCGGCGGCGCAGCGGGCGGCGCACTGGCTGGTGGCGGTTCGTCGGGCACGCTCGCGGGTGCTGGCGCGGCGGCGAACAACGAGCTTTACAACCGGCAGTTACACGAGAGCGAGGCGCAAAAGCTTCAGCAGCTTCAAAAGAATCAGTCGCCGCAAGAGCAGTACCGCCTTGCCGCAGCGGAATGCGCGCTTGTGCATTGCGCAGACAACATCCCGGACAGTGATCCGAACAAAGCAGTGCTGCAAAAGATGCAGAATGACGGCGTGCAGTTCACCTACGAGCAAGGGGTTCTGAAGAAGGCTGGTGCGTTCGATGGGTACGGCAAGCTCGATTCCTTGTCGGATGCCTACGACCGCAATCAGATTTCGAACCGTCTTGTCGGTGCCGTGCAGGGTGTTGGCAGTACCGCAGCGGGGATCGGGGCTGCAACAGGAGGCTGCTATACGCTGGTAGCCTGTATTGCGGGCGCGGCAGTTGCGGGCGTGAGTTTCGATTACGCGAAGGCTGGCTTCACGCAACTTGTGAACGGCAACCCGACTCCCACCTATGGCGAACTGGCATTGCAGAGCTTGGGAATGAGTCCGGGCGGTGCGGCGTTGACGTATGCCGGCTTGGGTCTCGGCGCAGCCGTCGGCAGCGTAGCCGCAAACAATGCGGCAGCACAGGCAGCGGCGAAGGGTGTCCCGCAGTCGATTGAGTCGATTCAAGCCGGGATCAAGAACGATTTGATGCAGCAGGTTGCTGATGTTCGGGCGACGCTGACAGGCAGTGCTCGGACAACCGGCAATGTGGGTGTCGCAGAAATTAGTGTTCCGGGTATCCAACCCCGAATGGTGGCATCGAGCCAAATTGACGATCCTACCGCAGCCCAGCAGGCAGCAGGACTTGTTGGGAAGGTACCGGAGACGTTTATTAGTACGGATGTGATGACCGGCGGAGATAGGCCGATATTATTGAACCGAAGTACAGATTCGGAAGCTAAAATTCTGAACAACATCGCCGCCCAACTTGGGGACAACACGTCCGTTAGCGGAGTGATCAATTTGTTCACGGAACGTCCACCATGCACAAGTTGTTCAAATGTGATTCAGCAGTTCCAAAACAAATATCCGAACATTACGATCAATGTGATGGACAATAACGGCGTGATAAAACCATCCAAGAGATAGGAGGTTATATGGAATCGAATGGCGATCGAACCACGTATGAAATCATGAAGGCCGATGTGCTGGGGCTTTATTTCAATTTTTGCCGGGACCGTGGACTTGTTGGTAGATATTCGCACCTTGAAGTGCTAGGTTACATTGATTATGAATATGACGGAGCGTTTGAGAGTCGACTTGAAATATTAATGTTTCGTGTGATTTGGTTGGTACTGTCTGGCGGATGGCACGCAGACCTCGAAAAGACAATGAGAGATAAAATCTCCAATCAAATTTCGACAGAGGGCCTGAATGACCTTTTGCAAGGAGTGCCCGCTGATGAGGCTGAGTTGTTTAGGCACGACTTGAGGATTCTTAAATTTATTGAGTGACGACGCGAAGCTTGGCAGCAAGGCTATCAAGCAGTTTTGGCACCATCTGTGCAAGCTCCTGGTAAATTGGGATGCGGTTTTCAAAATCTATGCGCACTGAATGGATCGACAATGACGTAACGAAAGAACTATCCCGGCGCGTCCATGATCTAGATATTGCAACTGTGATTTGGGGGTGCATGAAGGACGATTTGCTACCGTGGCTTGATTATAAGCTGCCGGCAGCAGGGCGAAAGACACCGATGGATCTTATGGAATCGGAGGAAGGAAAAGCGGAAATTCGATGGATACTGGTATCCAATCCTTGGTGGCCCGCGATGGGGAAACGCAATGAGTCCAATTAAGTTTTCGGTCAAAGCTGACACGGACAAGCGGTGAACCGAATCGTTGTCCGAAAACGTTGTGGGAGCGTGTATTAATGAAGTCACGACTATGGTTGCTGTTTACGTCGCTCGCAATGCTAACAACTCTGGCTGCTTGCGAGACGGTACCACCCGACGCGCCGCCGCGCCCACCTCCCAAACGAGAGATGTCGCCTGTCCTCCCTTCGTGGTCAACCATGACTTGGGTGATGGGCTTCTGGAAATGGAGCGGTACGGAATGGGTCTGGATTCCCGGTCACCTTGCACCTAAGCCTTAAAACAAATTCAACGCACGCATACGAATGAGAATCCACCCATCCGCTGTTCTACTGTCGGTCGCGTCAGTTTCCGCCATGGCGCAACAGACTCCGCTACCGGCCAACGATGCCGCCGCCCGTGCGGACGCCGAGCAGCAGCAACGGATTCAACAGCAGCGCGTCGAACAGGACCGCGCCGCCGCCGTCGCTGCGCCGGGCGTACGTTCAACGGCACCGACGGCGGGCGGTTGGCCGGTGCTTCCCGTCGAGCAGCCGTGCTTTCGGATCGACACGTTCGTCCTGGACGTGCCGGCCGGACTGCCCGTGGCGGCGCGCGCCAAGGGCGCGTCAGCTCTCCACATGGACCCGTTCGCATTCGCCCGCGAATGGCTCGAACACTATCGCGGCGCGTGCATCGGTAAGCAGGGGCTGGACGTACTCGTGAAGGGCTTGCAACAGCTCATTCTCAGTCGCGGCGCGATCACCACGCGCGTGCTGATACCCGAACAGGATATGGCGTCCGGTACGCTGAAGCTCGTACTGATTCCCGGCACGATTCGACACCTCACATTTGCCGACCCGAAGCTATGGGGCACGTGGAAAAGCGCGTTCCCGGCTCGCGATGGTGATCTGCTGAATTTGCGCGACCTCGAACAAGGATTGGAGCAAATGCGCCGCGTGTCCAGTCAGGATGTGGACATGAAAATCGAGCCGACCGCGACGCCCGGCGAAAGCGACGTGGTGATTACCGTCAAGCGCGTCAAGCCGTGGACCGTCGTCGCGTCGATCGACAACTCGGGCACGCGTGCGACTGGCAAGCTGCAAGGTAGCCTGAGCGTCGGCCTCGACAATCCGCTCGGGCTGAACGACATTCTCGCGCTCGGCGCGACGCAGGATCTGGAGTTTGGCGACAAGCGCTTTGGTTCGCATGGCTTCAACGGCTCGTATTCGGTGCCGTGGGGCTATTGGACCGCGACGCTGTTCGGCTACTCGAATACGTACTACCAGCCGATTGCCGCGACGGGCGGGCAAGTGTTCGTGTCGAGCGGCAACGCGCAGACCACCGGCCTGAAACTGCAACGCGTGCTGTTCCGCAACCAGAGCGACGTGACCAGCATGTCGTTCCAGGTGTCGAAGCGTTGGGGCGAAAGCTTTGTCGAGGGCATCGATATCCCCACGCAGGGCCGCAACAACACGTACGTTGAAGCGGGCTTGAACAACCGTCATTACTTCGGCGCAGCGCAATTCGACGGCTCGCTCGCGTATCGCCAAGGCATCGGCTGGCTCGGCGCGACGGCCGACCCGTACCCGGACGGCGCGACGTATCGCTACAAGATGGCCGTTCTCGACGCGAACCTGTCGGTGCCGTTCGCGATTGGCAAACAGAATTTCAGTTACGTCACAACGTTTCATGGCCAATGCACGAACGATACGCTGTTCTTCATCGATGACCTGACCATCGGCAGTCGCTACACGGTGCGCGGTTTCGACGGCGAGCAGCTATTGGCCGGCGAAAAGGGCTTCTACTGGCGCAACGAATTGCAGGCACCGATCGGCCAAACCGGGCAGGCACTCTATGCCGGGCTCGACTACGGCCACGTGTTCGGCCCGAACACTGCAAATCTGTCCGGTACGCAACTGGCCGGTGCGGTGGTCGGCGTGAAGGGGCGTCTCGGCACGCGCTTCGGCAACTATGGCTATGACCTGTTCGCCGGTACGCCGATCTACAAACCGTCCGGGTTCAACACGGCGCGCGTGACGCTCGGGTTTCAATTGACCGCGCAGTTTTGAGTGAGTGCGTGTCTGGCCGCCCCCCGGCACCGGATATTTTTTGCGCAGCGGCTTCGACTGCTGCGCTTTTGTTGTCTGCGATGAAAAAACGAGGTGAATGATGCAGGGAAAGCAAGTGTGGTTGGCGAGCCTGATGAGTACCACGATGCTGCTGTCGGCATGCGGCGGCGGTGATGGTGATGGTGCAGGTACGGTCAATTCAGGTGGCAGTACATCGAACGGCACGACGGCCGGAGCGCCGGCAACCACGACACCGGCCGCACCATCGCCAACTTCCACCACCACGCCGCCGGCTGCTCAAGCGGCATGCCGAGCGACCCACAATGTCACATATTCGGGTTCGGCATCGCAGATCGCGGCGAACAACGGGCAACTGGCCGTCGTCGTCGTCCCGAGTCTGCCGGTCGCGTATTCGAAGAACCGCAACATGACGGCGCCGAACGCACCGGCATCGAGCCAGGTTCAACAGGCAAGCGGCGCATTCACCACGCTTGCGTCATCGGCAGCGGCAACCGATTGCCTCGGGCTTGACCACGGCGCCGTCACCGAGATTCAGAGCGCCGGCAGCGATGTGGCGATCGGCCGCTGGAATCAGGCCGAGGATACGGATGGCAACACCTACACCTACCAGCAAGGCGTTCACTATGCGGTTGGCACGCCGCTGACGTTGACCGCGACGAGCGGCACGCTGGCCTGTACTCAACTGATGGCGGACACGATAACGTCCGGTGACGGTGGCCTGAGCGGCACGCTCGGCACGGCGACGGCCACGCTCGATCTTGGTACGCGCACGCTCAACAACCTGAGCCTGTCGGTCAATATCAACAATACGCTGTCGACGCTGACCCAGGCGCAAGCCCCGTTGAATGGCGTATCGTCTGGCGGCACGCTGTCCGTTCAATCGGTGGTGGTCGGTCATGATGCGCCCCAGCCGCTTATCGCGGTCGGCTACTCGACCACGCAGGGAAATTCGGCGGGGATCGGTGGCGTCGTCGTGCTTTCGTGTCGGTAATTGAGTACCGGCGTGAATGGCAATGCCACGTGGTTTTCCATTGGCTCGTTCTGATAAAGGGCAGCGCGGTTCGTCCAGGGCCCGCGCGCCCGTTCATTTTTTCAGTGCTTCAGGCCTGACGGCATCGTACCTTTGCGTCAGTCGGCGTCGATCTTGTCCGCGGCATATATGAGTTGCTGCAGGCGCGCGGCGGCTTCGTCACGTAGTTCGATCGCGACCTGTGGCGGCACGCGGGCGGGATCGGTCGCCGGGTAGAGCGCGCCGATCAGCGGCGGCTGCGCGGCGACGAACGCCTGCCATTTCTGGGACGACATCCGCATGGCCTCGCGCGATGCACGCGGCAGGCGATGCTCGATGACGCGGGTCATGTCGTCGATATCCTGCTTGTACAGCGGCGTGGCTTGCGCCGCGCAGCGGCCCAGCGTATCGAGGCCCGTGAGCGCCGCGCAGTGCTCGCGCTCGAAACGTGCACCGCGTTGGGGGAGGGTGGTGACGCGCTCGGGTTGCGCGTCGGCCGCAGGCGGAAGGCGCCCGGTCAGGTCGAAGCCGCGTGACGCGAGATCCGCCTCGAAGCGCTGCAGCGTCAGCGCGCGTTGTCGCGTCATGCGCATCACGTCGTTCGCATTCATCGGCGCATACATCGTGCCGTGCGTCGTCGCGTAGACGGCGCCGATCAGCTTCAGGTCGGCATCTCGGCGCGCGAGCCATGCGCGTTGCGCGCGCAGCAGCGCAGGGCGGCCAGCGGCCGGCAACGACGCCTGCAGCGCGCGATAGCTGGCGTTGAGCCGCGCATCCCACGCACGGCCTGCGTCGTCGATGCATTCGTCCTGGCCCGCTGTCGATGCGTGTTCAGGGGCGTCCAGGCACAGCGTCATTTTCTGATCGATTGGATCGACGCCGGGCGCGGCATCGGCTGTTGCGGCAACGGCGGTCGGCGCGATGACGGCCGCGCAGAGCGCAAGGGCGGCGAAACGTTCGAACATGCGGCGTCCTGATGGGCGAATCGGATAGATCGTGTGGACAGACTATAAGGTCATGCGCAGCGAAAACGGAGACCTGCCGTCGAACCTCAACCGCCCGACGGCCCCGGCCGGCTGAAGCGCTGCTCGACCACCTCGGTTCCCCAATGCGTGCCCGCGGATTCGTTGGTCAGTGTGAAGCCGAACGACTCGTACAGATGGCGCGCCGAATCCAGTCCCTTGAACGTCCACAGGTAGGTTTCGCGAAACCGCTGTGCGTCGACGAAGCGTATGGCTTCCGTCATGAGCCGGCGACCGATGCCGGACCCGCGCAGCGCATCGTTCACGATGAACCAGCGCAGGTGCGCGACGCCCGTTGCCGGATCGCCGTCGATCGCGAGCGACGCGAGCGTCCGCCCGTCTTCCTGACACAGCCAAAGCGCCTTGCCGTCAGCCGGCAGCGCACCGGCGAACTCGGCCAGCTCGGTCGCCACGCGTTTTTCGAAAAAGGCGCCGAAGCCCCAGTGCTCCGAATAAAAGCGCGCGTGAAGGCCCGCGATATCGCCGATACAACCCGGTTGGTAGCCTTCGCGGATCGATGGCGCATCGAGTGTCGCGTCAGGCGCCTTGGCGGCGTTGTCCTGCGCGAGCGCATCGGCATACAGCGCGAGCGAGCGCAGCAGTGCCTGCTGGTCGGCGGGCACCATGCGGCGCAGCGCATTCGATACCTGGTCCGTCGCGAACGTGTCGATGCGCTTCTGGAGCTTTTTTCCGTCGGCGGTCAGGTACAACTCGATCGCGCGCGCATCGTCGCTCGACACGCGCCGTTCCACGACCCCGGCCGCTTCGAGCCGAGCGAGCTGCCGGCTCGTGTTCGACTTGTCCAGCCGCAGGATGTTGCCCAGATCGCGGGCGTTGATGCCGGGCGCCATCCCGATCTCGAGGATCGCGTGCACGGCCGAAGGCGCCCAGTCGCTGTCGGCCAGCGTCGCGCGCATGAAGCCGAGCTCGCGAACCAGTTTGCGGGAGAAGTCGCGCAGCTCGAGGATGGTGGCTTCGCGAGGCTTGGCGGGAGCGTCGATGAGGTCCATGGTTGGCCCGGAAAGGTTGCGGATCGCAATCAATAATAGTTGCGGGTCGCAACTTGATCAAGGTGGATTTTCAAGGGGGCGGGTTATGCCGAGGGCGGCGCTTCCGGCGGCCGGAGTCGGCGTGAACCGAGGCGGCGGCGGGTGGTACTGGCGCGGATGGCGGAGTGCCGCGAACCGGACGCATACTTGGGTGTATCCGGACGGCCTGCGATGCGAACGCGGACGTCGGCCGGTCATCGATCCGCGGCCGCGGACAATGGAGCTCACCATGAACCATCTGAAGCCGATCACGATCGCGTTGCTTGCCGGATGCGGCATCAGCGCCGGCGCGGCCCACGCTGCCGGCAGCATGGATGCGCCGCCTTGCAGCGCGGCGCATGCGGCGGATCAGGGCGGGATCGCCGCGATGCCAGGCACGTCGGTCCGCAGTTTTTCGACCGCCGGTTGTTCGGGCGCGGTGCTGCAGGGCGAACGGGCCACCGCGACGGTCAACGGCGATCGGGTCGAGCTGCGCGACGGCACCGTCTATGTGAACGGCCGTTCGTACGGCGCCGTCACGCCCGCGCAGACGGTCGAATACGAAGCCGCGCACGACCGGCGCACGTTGAAGGTCGACGGGGTAGTCCGCACGCCGGTGCGCTGAGTAACGGCTCAGGCTCAGGCTCAGGCTCAGGCTCAGGCTCAGGCTCAGGCTCAGGCTCAGGCTCAGGCTCAGGCCCAGGCCCAGGCCCAGGCCCAGGCCCAGGCCCAGGCCCAGGCCCAGGCGCGCGGCAACCGCGTCGCGCTTATTCGACCAGCGTCAGCCGGCCGTCGCTGAGCCGTACCTCGCGCCCGATCCACGCGGCATCGACGCGCGGCAGCACGGCCGACGGCTTGCGCA
>NZ_JAAGPG010000649.1:0-4261 GCF_017104665.1 Burkholderia sp. Se-20378
GGTCTGCAGCTTCTGCGCGTCGATGCCGGCCGGCGGCGTGGCTGGCGCGGGATGCGTGGACGGCGGATCGGGGAGGGGCGGCAGCGCGGCCGGCAACGTGCCGGGCGACGGCCCGAGTGCGAGCGTGCAGCCGAGCCCGGGCCGGAAGTCCGCTTCGCGTTCGGCGAAGCCGGCGAAGGTCGCCGTCGCGCGATGATGGTCGGGATCGATCGACGGGTGCACCAGTTTCAGCAGCGGATGTACGCCGGCCATGATGTCGAGGTCGATCACGGACGCGGCCGGGCGGCCCGATACGTACACGCCGGAACACAGCGCCTTCGCCGCATAACCGGTCGCGATCGGCGCGAGCCGGGACAGCATGTACCCGGTGTAGCCGACCGCGGCGACGACGGCGAGCGCGACGCCGCGCAGGATCAGCTTCTTGAAGGGGATCGTCATGCGCGAGCGTCCTCGGTTGTCTGCAGGCAGAACACGAACCGGCAGTGTCGCAGGTTCGGGTCGGCGGTGGCAATCGCGGGTGCGTGCGACGCCGCGCGGCGTCGATAGCGCGTAACGTGCCCGGCGTGTGTGACTCGTGTGTGTCGATCGCTTCGGTCGAACGGGCCGCGTGCGGCCCGTCCGGGTGGCGCATCACTGCGCGTTGTCGTGGTCGGACCGCAGGGTCCAGACCGTCGCGGTATTCGTGTTGTCGTCGACGGCCGCGAATTCCGGCTGGCCTTTGCTGCCGTGCCCGAACGCGAGGCCGAATGCGGCTCCCGGAACGGTGTCGACCTGCATTTGCGCGACGAAGCGCCCGTCCACCGTGAATTCGACGATCTCGCTCGGCTGCTGCGGGTCGGCGTTGACCGCGTCGCCGTTCGCGGTCACGAGATGGCCGTTCGGTGCGAGCGCCAGCGCAAGCGGGCCATGCAGGTGCGCGGCGTCGAAATAGATCATCCGTCCGACGCCGCCGTTGCGATTCGTCGACGCGGCGTTCTGGATCGCGAACACCGCGTTGTCGCCGGTGGAGGCAACATACAGCACGTCGATGTTCGGGTCGTAGGCAAGGCCGGTCGGGCCGACGACGAGTGCATTGGGATCGGTTCGATTCACGTAGCCCGATGCGATGATGCGCGAGCCCGGCAGCATCGTGACGCCGTTGTCGCCGATCGCGAGTTCGATGCGTGACACCGTCCCGTTCAGCACGTTCGACACGAACGCGGTCACGCGCTGGCCGCGATCGATCACGGTCATGTCCCACGGCCCGTCGAGCAGCGTGGCGCTGGTGAGTTGCGTGACGAGATTGCCCTGCGGGCCGATGACGAGCAGCGAGCCCGGCGGCACGACGGTCTTGCCGTCCGGCGCCGGGACGTTGCCGACCAGTACGAAGCCGCTGCGCAGCACCGTGAGCGCGGTCGTCAGGCCGAGATTGCTGCCCTGGAAGAAGGCCGTCGGCGTCTTGCCGGGCGACAGCTTCACGATCGTCGTGCCGGTGCCTTGCGTGTTCGACGCCGCGTTGAAGTTGGACACGACGACGTCGCCCGGTTTCAGCGAGCTCCAGGTCGGCACGCCGCGCGGCACGAACGCGATGCCGTACGGGTTGACATCGCCGTTGGTGGGCACCGTCGATGCGGTGAACGATGGAATCGGCAAGATGATGTCGCTGCCGCCGGCCCACGCGAAAGCCGACGACAACGCGACCAGCCCGGCGCCGCAAGCCGCGCGGCATAGCGTGTGCGCAAGCGTGCGCCGGACGCGTGCGCCGACCGGCGGATCGACCGCAAGGACGGTCGTGGCGGGTGAACGACAGTAGGGGAGAGGGTCCATGGCATGACTCCGGTTGATGAGCGCGAGCAGTCATCCCGGCTGCCGGCTTGCGCAGCCGACGGGTGTCCGGCGCAGGTTCGCGATCGTGCGGTTGCCGCGTGAACCCGCGCTCGAAATAAACGAATGGCGATGGCCGGCTATTCCAATCCGTTACGCCCGTCGCATGCGAGCCGGCGGCCATTGTTCGCAGAAAGGGCGACTCGACCTGACAAGTTGAAATCCGACCCGTCGTCGGCCGATAATCGTCCGGCATCGCTTTCCTACTCTCCCAGTCCAACCGTTATCGGAAAACGCCATGTCCTACGACAACAACAACCCGTTCGCCAAAATCCTGCGCGGCGAACTGCCGTGCGTGAAAGTCGCGGAAGACGACGCGACCCTCGCGATCATGGATCTGATGCCGCAGGCCGACGGCCACGTGCTCGTGATCCCGAAGGAGCCGGCCGCGCAGATCTTCGAATTGTCCGGCGACGCCGCCGCGGCCGGCATCCGCATGACGCAGCGCGTCGCGGCGGCGGTGCGCGCGGCGCTCGAGCCGGATGGCGTGTTCATCGGCCAGTTCAACGGCGCGGCCGCCGGCCAGACGGTGCCGCATGTGCACTTCCACGTGATCCCGCGCTGGGAAGGCGCCGAACTGAAGATGCATGCGCGCGAGATCGCCGATGCGGCGACGCTCGAAGCGCTCGCGCAGCGCATTCGCGCGCGTTTCGTGTAACACATCGATTACACAACGCGTGGCACCGCACGGCGTACCGGCCGGCTGCCGCGCCATCGCCTGTTTCAGCGGTCATGCGAGGTAACACGTGTAACCGCTGGCGAAACTCGGCCCGGCCCACCCGGCGCTAGACTCCGCGCATTGCTTCATCGAGCGACAGGAAGGGCGGATCGCCTCTTCGTGCCGGCCGCCGCACCCCGCGGCGGCGCGGCTTTCGCGAGGTGCCATTCGTCTTTCGCGCCGGGAATCGAGCCATGACCAGACTTCTCATCACGCTTGCCCTGATCGGCGGCCTGTCCGGCTGCTACATCGCGCCGCCGTACGGCTACGCGCCCGCGCCGGCCTACTACGGCTATGCGCCGGCGTATTACGCGCCGCCCGTCAGCGTCGGGATCGGCGGCAACTTCCGCATCCGCTGATCCGGCACCGGGCGCTGGCCGCACCGGTCGGCGCCATCGCGTTGCGCTGGATGACTCGCGCGGATTCGCGAACCGCATGACGGCGGTGCGCTACCCGGCGCGTGCGCACTTCCTATACTTCACAGGAAAGCGCATTCCGGTGAGGCAGCCATGACAGTCACCCGCAAGGTCGCCGCCCTGTCGGCCATCTCCACGCTCGTCTATCTCGGGCTCGCGGTGCTCGGCAGCGGCGGGTTCGCGGCCTTCTTCTCGCATCCACAGCTGACCGTCGTCGTCGTGGCGACGCTCGCGATGGCCGTCGCCGCATTGTTCACTGAAGGCAACCTGAGCAGCGGCGAGCGCGAGAACCGCGACAACCGCTGGGTGCTCGCGGCGTTCGGCGTAAGCGGATTACTGCTGGCGTACCTGCCTGCGCTGACCGACCGGCTCGACTTCTGGACCTTCGGCGGCGATACGGTGCGCTGGATCGGTGTCGTGCTGTACATCGCGGGCGGCGTGCTGCGCATCTGGCCCGTATTCGTGCTCGGCAAGCGCTTCAGCGGGCTCGTCGCGATCCAGCCGGGCCATACGCTCGTGACCGACGGCATCTACAGCCGCATCCGCAATCCGAGCTATCTCGGCCTGGTCGTCAATTCGGTCGGCTGGGCGCTGACATTCCGTTCGAGTGTCGGCTTGCTGCTGGTCGTGCTGACGATGGTGCCGCTCGTCGCGCGTATCCGCTCCGAGGAGGCGCTGCTGCATGCGCAATTCGGCGCCGAATACGACGCGTATTGCGTGCGAACCTGGCGTCTGCTGCCCGGCGTGTACTGACCCTCTTCATTTCTTCCCGGCCGTCGTTTCGGGCCCCGCCCACGATTCGTTCCCGATGTGTTGCCACGTGTGTCGCAAACGTGCGACGCCGCGCATGGCCGGCCTGTTTTTCCACCGGGCCGGACCCTCGCCGGAGCCAATGCCGGCGCGGGTTTGCGGGCATTCCGGTGCGTGCATTCAAGGTTGCTTATTCGTAAACAACTTGTTACCAGAATGTCCACGGCAAGGATGTGGGACCGGTGCTATTCTTCGCCGCAAGCTCATTGAAATGAATTGGTCCGCGGTTCGGCACAATGCCTGACCCGACGTCGATCGATTCAGATCGTCGTACCGAGCGGACCTTCAATAACCAGATTGCGAACAAGGAAGAATACGGGAATGTGGAAGAAAATCGCCCCCGCTCTCGTCGTCGCCGCTTTGACCGGCGCGACTGCACTGCCGGCCATGGCAGGTGACATGAACAACGCGCTTGGCGGCGCGCTCGGCGGGGTAGCCGGCGCAGCGGTCGGCG
>NZ_JAAGPG010000650.1:0-4188 GCF_017104665.1 Burkholderia sp. Se-20378
TCGGCGCGGCGTTGCCGGTGTCGGCGGTCGCACCGACGCCGGCCGTCGATACGGACGCGCCGCGCCGCTACGTGCTGTGGGGCGCGCTGGTCGTCGCGGTCGGCGTGCTCGGCACGATTGCGTGGCGCCTCGCAAAAGGCGGTGGCGATACGCACGGCCGCGACGAGTGACGCAACGCGCTCGTCGCCCGTCTTTACGCGCCATTTATCGGGTGAACCCGTTTCTTTCGACGGTCGCAACGCATAACTGCGTACAGTCGTCGCATCGGAACCACGATGCGACGACATGCAGGAAACCTATCCATCGTATGACCGGCCGCTGCCACGTATGCGTGTGCATCCGGCCCTGCGCCTGAAGCGGCTTCTGCTGCCATTCCCGATCGCACTGTCACTGTCGATCGCCCTGCCCGCGCATGCCGACGACACGCCTGCAGCGCCGGCCACCGCCGCCAGCACGCCCGATGCATCGCCGCCTCCCACCCTCGACACGATCATCGTCGCACTGCGCAACCGCTTCCACGTCGCGTATGCCGATGCGCGCACGATCGCCCGCGCAGTGCAGACCGAATCGGATCGCTACGGGCTTGCCCCGGCGCTGCTGCTCGCGATCATCGCGGTCGAATCGGGCTTCGATCGCCACGCGGTCAGCGTCGCCGGCGCGCGCGGGTTGATGCAGGTGATGCCCACCGCCCATCGCGATCTCGTCGCGCATGTGAAAGACCTGTCCGACCCGGCCACCAACGTGCGGATCGGTGCGGCCATCTTCCGCGGCTATCTCGACGATGCGGACGGCGACGTCGAAACCGCGCTCGTGCGCTACAACGGCGGCACGAAGCGCTATGCGCAACGGGTCGCACTGCGTGTGCAGCAATTCGATGCGCAGTTGCGGCGCTCGAACGGCGTCGCGAGCGACGAGCTGCGGACGGCCGCGAACCCCTGAACGCGTCGCTACCGCACGCCGTCGAGCCGGTAGCCGACACCCGTCTCCGTGACGATGTACGCGGGCCGCCTCGGATCACGCTCCAGCTTGCGCCGCAGGTGGCCGACATACACGCGCAGATAGTGCGCATCCTTGCCGTGCGTCGCGCCCCACACCTCGTTCAGCAAACGGTCGTGCGTGAGCGGCCGGCCCGCATGATGCGCGAGCACGGCCAGCAAGCGGAATTCGATCGGACTCAGATGCACGCGCGCCCCGCCGCGCAACACCTGGCGATCGCCGAGATCGATGCTCACGTCGCCGAAGCACACTCGCACCGCATCGAGGCGCCCGCCGCCGGCTTGCCGCCGCAGGTGCGCACGAATTCGCGCGATCAGCTCGGCGGCGCCGAATGGCTTGGTCAGGTAGTCGTCCGCGCCTGCGTCGAGCGCGGCCACCTTGTCGCTTTCCGCACTCAGCGCCGACAGCACGATCAGGGGCGCAGCCGAGCACGCGCGCAGCGCACGGATCAGTTCGGTGCCGCCCATGTCGTGCAGGTTCGTGTCCGCGACGATCAGGTCGGGACGGCGCGCGCCGACGGCCGCCACGCCCGCCGCACCGGTCGCGGCCTCGCAGACGTGCATGTGTTCGGCCTTCAGCGCGACACGGACGAAATGCCGGATGAACCTGTCTTCGTCGACGATCACGATGACGACGGCCGGTTCACTCATGCGGCAGCGCCTGCGCACGCGGCATGATGCGCACCCATGCTCAGGCCCATCCGCATGCCACCAGCACCATGTCGATCAGCTTGATGAACGGGAACGGCAGCAGCACGCCGCCGAAGCCGTACAGCAGCAGGTTCCTGCGCAGCAGCGGCGCGGCGCCGAGCGGGCGATAGCGCACGCCCTTCAGCGCGAGCGGGATCAGCGCGACGATGATCAGCGCGTTGAAGATCACCGCCGACAGGATCGCCGACGCCGGTGACGCGAGATGCATCACGTCGAGCACGCGCAGCTGCGGGTACGTCGTCGCGAATGCGGCCGGGATGATCGCGAAATACTTCGCGATGTCGTTCGCGATCGAGAACGTCGTCAGCGACCCGCGCGTCATCAGCATCTGCTTGCCGATCTCGACGATCTCGATCAGCTTCGTCGGGTTCGAGTCGAGGTCGACCATGTTGCCGGCTTCCTTCGCCGCCTGCGTGCCGGTGTTCATCGCCACGGCCACGTCGGCCTGCGCGAGCGCCGGCGCGTCGTTGGTGCCGTCGCCCGTCATCGCGACGAGGCGCCCGGCCGCCTGGTGTTCGCGGATCGTCGCGAGCTTGGTTTCCGGCGTCGCTTCCGCGAGGAAATCGTCGACACCCGCTTCCGCCGCGATCGCCGCGGCCGTCAGCCGGTTGTCGCCCGTCACCATCACGGTCTTGATGCCCATCTTGCGCAGTTCCGCGAAGCGCTCCTTGATGCCGCCCTTCACGATGTCCTTCAGTTCGATCACGCCGAGCACGCGCGCGACGCCGTCGACTCGCTCCGCCACCGCGAGCGGCGTGCTGCCGCGACGCGCGATGTCGGTCACGACCGCTTCGACTTCGCGCGTGACGCGGCCGCCGTGGGACTCGACGTAATGCTTGATCGCGTCCGCCGCGCCCTTGCGGATCTCGCGGCCGGGCGCCCCGGAGGAAGTCCCCGTGGGGGAAAGGTCGACGCCGCTCATCCGCGTCTGCGCGCTGAACGACAGGAACACCGGATGCAGCGCCTGCATGTCGCGCTCGCGCAGGTTGAAGCGCTGCTTCGCGAGCACGACGATGCTGCGACCCTCCGGCGTTTCGTCGGCCAGCGACGACAGCTGCGCGGCATCGGCCAGCGCTTCCTCGGTCACGAACGGCGCGGGCACGAACGCCGACGCCTGGCGATTGCCGAGCGTGATCGTGCCGGTCTTGTCGAGCAGCAGCACGTCGACGTCGCCGGCGGCTTCCACCGCGCGGCCCGACGTCGCGATCACGTTCGCCTGCATCATCCGGCTCATCCCGGCCACGCCGATCGCGGACAACAGCCCGCCGATCGTCGTCGGAATCAGGCACACGAGCAGCGCAACCAGTGCGGTGATCGTCACCACGTGGCCGGCCTTCATCGCTTCGACCGCGAACGTCGAAAAAGGCAGCAAGGTGGCGGTGGCAAGCAACATCACGATCGTCAACGCGACGAGCAGGATCGTCAGCGCGATTTCGTTCGGCGTCTTCTTGCGCTTCGCGCCCTCGACCATCGCGATCATCCGGTCGAGGAACGCTTCGCCCGGATTGACGGCGACGCGCACGACGATCCAGTCGGACAGCACGCGCGTGCCGCCCGTCACCGACGAGAAATCGCCACCCGCCTCGCGGATCACCGGCGCGGATTCGCCGGTGATCGCCGATTCGTCGACCGATGCGACGCCTTCGATCACGTCACCGTCGGCGGGGATCGTATCGCCGGTTTCGACGAGCACGACGTCGCCCTTGCGCAGGTCGGCCGACGCCATCACCTCGACGGCCGCCTTCGCACGCGGCGCCGCGAGCTTCTTCGCGACCACGTTGTGTTTCGCACTGCGCAGCGATGCGGCCTGCGCCTTCGAGCGCCCTTCCGCGAGCGCTTCGGCGAAGTTCGCGAACAGCACGGTGAACCACAGCCACAGTGCGATCGCCACGATGAAACCGGCGGGCGCTTCGGCCTGGCCGAACAGCGCGGCAATCCACAGGATCGTGGTCAGGATGCTGCCGACATACACGCAGAACATCACCGGATTGCGGAACTGGGTGCGCGGCGTGAGTTTCCGGAACGAATCGGCGATCGCCGGACGCACGAGCGCGGGATCGAACATCGAACGCGCGGCCGTGCGCGCATGGCCCGGCTGCGCGGAGCGCGGGCCTGTCAGGGGGGCGAGAGACATGGCGGTTTCCTTTTGCCGGCGCGCCGGCGCGAAGGCAGCCGGCATCGGTCAGGCGAGCCGGCTGCCTTCGCGCGTACTCGCGTGCGGCTTCCGTTTCCACGCAACCATCTTATGAAGGTTCACGTGAAGATCGCGGCAAAGGATCGCGTCGGGGTATAAAAAGCGCGTAAACGTCCGTTTCGCCGCGGCGCGGCGGGGGTGTCTCAAGGGCCGTACACGAGCGGGAGCGCCACACTCCGCTCATTCGACGTTTACGCGGCAAAGCAGGAAAACGAACCGGGGCGCGGCGTTCAGCCGAACGTGTAGCGCCCGTGCTGACGCGGACGCCACGGCGACGATCGGCAACTC
>NZ_JAAGPG010000651.1:0-237 GCF_017104665.1 Burkholderia sp. Se-20378
GGGGTAGGTAGTGCTGCGAAGGGGCGGAGAATGTACGATATGAGAGGAACTGTGAGGGGTCCTGAGGCGTTGCAACCGAGGATGGTCGAAGGAGGGTGGGAGGAGGAGGAAGAGATGTGAGCAGTGATCGACGAGCAGGAAAAGGAGCGGGGTGGGCGGACGGGCGCGGCTGGTGTACGGGATACTGCAGTAGGGAGCGGGGGGGGGGGGGGGGGGGGAGGGGAGGGTTTTTTTTTT
>NZ_JAAGPG010000652.1:0-4014 GCF_017104665.1 Burkholderia sp. Se-20378
TGCGAATGTTGCGCGCGCAGCCACGCGGGATGCGACGGCGCGACGACCGGACGGGCGCCGTCCTTGCCGAGCCATGCCTTGAGCAGCGCCGAGCCGACCGCCATCGCGAACGCCGCGTCCATCAGCGCCGCGAGCGCGACCTGACCGATCCACAAGCTGTCGAACTTCATCGCGCACACCCTCCCGAAAACGGCAGGCCGACGGAGCGACGGCAACGGGACGGACAGCGTGAGAAAGGCAACGGCACGGTAGAAAACGTCATCGATGAATCCGGAAACGGGAGAAATGACTGGACCTGCGGCGGAGGCGGCGCCGCGCGACCCGCGAGTGTACGGTCTTCGATGGGGAAAACGCACGCCGGTTCACACCGACGCGTCGCAATGCGCGTCAAATTGTCGCAAGTCGCAAACGGACAGGAACCGACGTCCTTTTGCCAAATAGCCGTCATTACCCATCGATGATAGAATGCCGCGTCGCAGCAGCCCGGCTGCCTTGCCGTCATGCGCCGAGCCGATCGTAGCCCGGACAACAGGTCCCCGTCGAATAAACATGGAGTCTCGTGTGTCTTCAAGACGCCTCTTCCGTCCGCTGCTCGCCGTTCTGATGTTCGGCAGCGCGGGCCTTATGAGCGCTGCCCAAGCGCAGACCAAGCCCACGGAGCAAGCGCACGCCCAGCAGGCGCCGCTCAAGGCACCCGATACCATGGCCGAGCGCGTGCGCGGCTGTACGGCCTGCCATGGCGTCCATGGCCAGGGCACGGACAACGACTACTTCCCGCGTCTTGCCGGCAAGCCGGCCGAGTACCTGTACAACCAGCTCGTCAACTTCCGTGACGGCCGGCGCAAGTACCCGCCGATGAACTACCTGCTGACGTACCTGAACGACGACTATCTGCGCGAGATGGCCGAGCACTTCTCGGCCGAGCGCCCGCCGTACCCGGCGCCGGCGAAGCCGACGCTGCCGGCCGCGACGCTCGCGCGCGGCAAGCAACTCGTCACGCAAGGCGACCCGTCCCGCAAGCTGCCGGCCTGCGTGGCCTGCCACGGCGCGACGCTGACCGGCATGCAGCCGGCGATCCCGGGCCTGGTCGGCCTGCACGCCGATTACCTGAGCGCGCAGATCGGTGCATGGCGCTCGGGCAACCGCCACGCGAAGGCGCCCGATTGCATGCATGACGTCGCTTCGAAGCTTTCCGACGAAGACGTGACGGCCGTGACCGCATGGCTCGCCGCGCAACCGGCGCCCGCCAACCCCGTGCCGGCTCCGGCGCGTTCGATGAAGACTCCGCTCGCCTGCGGCAGCGAACCGCAATAAGGCAAGGGAGACAGACACAATGAAACGCAAGTCCCTGTTTGCACTCTCGGCCGTCGCGATCGTCGCGGCTGCCGCCCTCGTGCCGGTCCTGTGGCCGGGCAACGACACGCTGCACGGCGCCTCCGCCGTCGCGGCCACGCCGGCCGACCAGGCCGCGCTGATCAAGAAGGGCGAGTACCTCGCGCGCGTCGGCGACTGTATCGCATGCCACACCGTGCGCGGCGGCAAGTCGTTCGCGGGCGGCCTGCCGATGGCGACGCCGTTCGGCACGATGTACACGCCGAACATCACGCCGGACGACAAGGATGGCATCGGCAAGTGGACGTCGGACGACTTCTACCGCGCGATGCACACCGGCCGTTCGAAGGACGGCAGCCTACTGTACCCGGGCTTCCCGTTCGCGAGCTACACGAAGGTCACGCGCTCGGATTCGGACGCGATCTACGCGTACCTGCGCTCGGTCGCGCCGGTGTCGGTGCCGAGCCGTCCGCATGAACTGAAGTTCCCGTTCAACAACCGCAACCTGCTGATCGGCTGGCGCACGCTGTTCTTCAAGGAAGGCGAGTACAAGCCGGATCCGACCAAGTCGGTCGAATGGAACCGCGGCGCGTACCTCGTCGAAGGCCTCGGCCACTGCTCGATGTGCCACACGTCGATCAACATGATGGGCGGCCCGGTGACGGGCTCGGCGTTCGCCGGCGGCCTGATCCCGCTGCAGAACTGGTATGCGCCGTCGCTGACGAACGACAAGGAACTCGGCCTCGGCGACTGGCATGTGCAGGAGCTGTCCGACCTGCTGCAAGCCGGCGTATCGAACAAGGGCGCGGTGTTCGGCCCGATGGCCGACGTCGTGCACAACAGCCTGCAGTACATGACCGACGAAGATACGCGCGCGATGTCGACGTACCTGAAGTCGATCCCGCAGAAGGCTGAAGCGCCGAAGAACATGCAGTACGAGCCGTCGAAGCAGTTCGGCAACGCGCTGTTCGACCAGGGCAAGAAGATCTACGCGGACAACTGCGCGACCTGCCACGCCGAAAACGGTGCAGGCAAGCCGCCGTCGTATCCGCCGCTCGCGGGCAACCACTCGATCATGATGGAATCGGCAGTCAACCCGATCCGCATGGTGCTGAACGGTGGCTATCCGCCGAGCACGTTCAAGAATCCGCGTCCTTACGGGATGCCGCCGTTCGCACAGTCGCTGTCGAACCAGGAAGTGGCGGCGGTCGTCACGTATATCCGGATGTCGTGGGGCAACAACGGTACGCCGATCTCGCCGCAACAGGTGAGCGACCTGCGTTCCGCGCCGCTCGACTAAGAAGCGGCTGACACAAACGGGGCGCGGCTGCGGGAAACCGCGGCCGCGCCCTTTTGCATTTTGCATTTTGCGATGTCACCTCCCGCGCGGGCCGCGCGAGACGTCGCCGATCATAAAACTGAAGAGTGGTATCTATGTCTTTCGAATCTCTCGGCTTGGCCGAACCGCTGGTCAAGGCGGTCAACGAGCTCGGCTACACGTCGCCGACTCCGATCCAGCAGCAGGCGATCCCGGCCGTCCTCGGCGGCGGCGATCTGCTCGCCGGCGCGCAGACGGGCACCGGCAAGACCGCCGGCTTCACGCTGCCGATCCTGCAACGCCTGCATACGTTCTACGCGGAGCACCGCGGTGCGAAGCGCGCGGTGCGTGCGCTGATCCTCACGCCGACGCGCGAACTCGCCGCCCAGGTCGAGGAAAGCGTGCGTGCGTACAGCAAGTACCTGAAGCTGCGCTCGACCGTGATGTTCGGCGGCGTCAGCATCAATCCGCAGATCGATGCGCTCAAGCGCGGCGTCGACATCGTCGTCGCGACGCCGGGCCGCCTGCTCGATCACATGCAGCAGAAGACGATCGACCTGTCGAACCTCGACATCCTCGTGCTCGACGAAGCCGACCGGATGCTCGACATGGGCTTCATCCACGACATCAAGCGCGTGCTCGCGAAGCTGCCGCCGCAGCGCCAGAACCTGCTGTTCTCGGCCACGTTCTCCGACGAGATCAAGGCGCTCGCCGACAGCCTGCTCGACTCGCCCGCGCTGATCGAGGTCGCACGCCGCAACACGACCGCCGAAAGCGTCGCACAGAAGATCCATCCGGTCGACCGCGACCGCAAGCGCGAACTGCTCACGCACCTGATTCGCGAACACAACTGGTTCCAGGTGCTCGTGTTCACGCGCACGAAGCACGGTGCGAACCGGCTTGCCGAGCAACTGACGAAGGACGGCATCAGCGCGATGGCGATCCACGGCAACAAGAGCCAGTCGGCCCGCACGCGCGCGCTGGCGGAGTTCAAGAACAGCACGCTGCAGGTGCTCGTCGCGACCGATATCGCCGCGCGCGGGATCGATATCGACCAGCTGCCGCACGTCGTCAACTTCGACCTGCCGAACGTGCCGGAAGACTACGTGCACCGGATCGGCCGCACGGGCCGCGCGGGTGCGACCGGCGAAGCCGTGTCGCTCGTGTGCGTCGACGAAAAGCAGTTGCTGCGCGACATCGAGCGGCTGATCAAGCGCGAGATTCCGCAGGAAGTGATCGCGGGATCGAACTGAGCGCGGTCGGCAAGGTCAGCCGCGAGCTGTCGGTCGTCGCGTCGTATGTGTATCAGGACGTCAAGAACGTGCAGGCGAACGACGCGTCGCTGAACAACTGGCCGGTGTCGG
>NZ_JAAGPG010000653.1:0-237 GCF_017104665.1 Burkholderia sp. Se-20378
GTGTGGTAGGGCGACGGGTGGAGAGGGGGAGGACGAGGCTGCAGGATGAGTGGTGGGATATAAGGGAGCAGAGTTGAGAGGGGAGAGAAGAGTGTGGGGAGGTGAGAGGGGAGGGAGCGGGAGGGGGAGCGGGGACGAGGGAGGGAGGGGGGGGGGAGGGGGGAGGGGGGGGGGGGGAGGGGGGAGGGGGGGGGGGGGGAGGGGGAGAGGGGGGGGGGGGGGGGGGGTTTTTTTTTT
>NZ_JAAGPG010000654.1:0-3906 GCF_017104665.1 Burkholderia sp. Se-20378
TCCACGCTCGACGACGACCACAGCACGTTCGTCCACATGTCGAGTGCGCGCGCATCCCAGTAACGGCCGCGCGTGTCGGGCAACGTGACGATCACGGGTTCGGTGGCAACGTCGAGCCAGCCGGTCGAGTCGAGCGTGTCGACGCCCGGCAGCGGCGGATTGACCGCGCCGACCGGCGGCAGCGCCTGCGCGTGACGCAGCGTGTTGAGCGGCGCCTGCCCCGGTTGCGCACCGTCGCCGCCCGTCGCCGCTTCCTTCGCGATGTCCATCAGCACGAGCGGATACGCGTAGACGTAGGAGTCGGCGACTTCCGCGCGCATCCAGCCGGTTTTCCGCTGGATTGCGTCCGGTTGCGACGCGCACCCCGCGAGCAACGCCGCCATGGCCAGCGACGCGCACGCGCGCCGCAGGGAAACTGATTCCTGCTGGTTTTCAATCATCGATTACTGGCCGAATATCGTTCTTTTCAGTCAACGCCTTGTTCGATTTGCGACTGGCGAAAACAAGGCACCCCAGCCTGCCCGGACAACCGTTTCGCTACGGTTCATAACGGCGGGCGCTGATGTCAGGCCGGTATCATAGCGCCTCAGGGCATCCCCCAATATGCCGATTAGCTGGCGGCGCGTACCCGCGGGCTGAGCGGGTCTGGAATATTTCGCCGGATCTTCAGGCAAATTGGGGTGGCATCGAAGCGGGTCTAGCAGGCGTCGGATCTGCCCCAGCGTCGATCGAGTCGCTATCCGGATTGACAAATGGTGTCACTATTGACACCATTCAGCATGGCAAGCGATTGGAAGATCCTCGAGCAAATGAGGCGCGAGCCCGCGAATGTGCGATTCGGCGATCTGTTCAAGGTCTGCGAGGCGCACTTCGGCCAGGCCCGCCAATCCGGTTCAAGCCACGCCATTTTCAAGACACCGTGGCAAGGCGATCCTCGAGTGAACATCCAGAACGATCGAGGGAAAGCCAAGGCCTATCAGGTGCGGCAGGTTCTCGACGCGATCGACCGACTGAAGGAACAGAAATCATGACCCAAGACCACTTTACGTACCGCGTAACGTGGTCCCCGGAGGACGGGGAGCACGTCGGCATGTGCGCGGAGTTCCCGTCTCTTTCGTGGCTCGACGCGACACCGGAAGGCGCGCTGGCCGGCATTCGCCGACTCGTCGCCGATGTCGTGCGCGACATGACCGCGAACGGCGAAAAGGTGCCCGAGCCGATCGCCGATCGAACCTACAGCGGCGAATTCAAGGTCCGCATCCCGCCGCAAGCCCACCGCGCGCTAGTGATCCAGGCCGCCGAACAAGGCGTCAGCCTGAACCGTCTCGCGAGCGCCAAGCTCTGCGCGTGACTGCGCGATCGTGCGATCGCGTGCAAATGTAACGCCCGGCTTTCCGCCCGGAAGCCGGGCGTTCGCTTTTTCCGGGCCGTGGCACCCTGTGGACAGTATTGGCCTTGAGCCGATCCGCACGCCTTGCATCGAATGCATCACGCGCCGCTTGACCTTACCATCATGGGAATGTTGATACTGGGATCATTGGCGGCAAGAGCCGCGCATTCAGGGAATCCGACATGACTGAACCACTTGCCTCCGCAGCGCTGCATACGATCGAGCTGGGCATCGACGGCATGCATTGCGGCGGCTGTACGGGCCGCGTGCAACGAGCGCTGGCCGCGGTGCCGGGCGTCGTCGAGGCGACGGTCGACCTCGACGCACACGCGGCAACAGTAACTGCGCAGGAAACGGTCGAAGCCGCACAGCTCGTCGATGCGGTCAGAGCAGCTGGCTATCGCGCCGCCGTGCGTGCACCGGTGCTCGAAACTGCCACGACCGTGCATGCCCATCCTGTCGAAGCGTCGCCCACGCCGATGGCCGCTTCTGCTTCCACTATCAGCCACCCGCCTCCGGTCGACAGCGCCATCATCGAACTCGATATCGACGGGATGACCTGTGCATCGTGCGTGTCGCGTGTCGAAAAGGCGCTGGCGAAGGTGCCGGGCGTCACGCGCGCGTCGGTCAACCTCGCGACCGAACGGGCTACCGTCGATGCCGCGGCGAACGTTTCCGCAGCGCTGCTGGTGGACACCGTGAAACAGGCCGGCTACGGCGCGACGCCGACCGTAACGAATGACGGCCTCGCCACGTTCGCACCTTCGTCGCCTGCCGCGCCCGCCAGCATCGAACTCGATATTGACGGGATGACCTGCGCGTCGTGCGTGTCGCGCGTCGAAAAGGCGCTGGCGAAGGTGCCGGGTGTCACGCGGGCGTCGGTCAACCTCGCGACTGAGCGGGCTACCGTCGACGCCACGCCCGACGTGACCGCCGCCCGACTCGCCGAAGCCGTGAAACAAGCCGGCTATGGCGCGACGCCGGTTGCCGGCGCGACGATCCCGCCGGCAGCCGCCAGCATCATCGCTTCCGCCGATCTCGAACTCGACATCGGCGGGATGACCTGCGCGTCCTGCGCCGGCCGCGTTGAAAAGGCGCTGGCCGCCGTGCCGGGCGTCGCGCGTGCGACCGTCAACCTCGCGACCGGGCGCGCGTCGGTGCACGGCGCCGGCGCGCTAGACGCCGCCACGCTGAGCGCGGCTGTCACCACAGCCGGCTACCGTGCGTCGCTCGCCGCCGCGCCATCGAGCGGCGCCACGGCCGGCATCGACGCGCAATCAGCCCACTCCGCGCAGGACCACGACGCCCGCAAGCACCTCGAAGCGATTCGCGAACGCGATCTCGTGATCTGGTCCGCCGTACTGAGCGCACCGCTCGTCGCGCCGATGCTCGTCGCGCCGTTCGGCATCGACCTGATGCTGCCCGGCTGGCTCCAGCTCCTGCTCGCATCGATCGTCCAGTTCGGCTATGGCGCGCGTTTCTATCGCGCCGCCTGGCATGCGGTGAAGGCGCGCACCGGCAACATGGATCTGCTCGTCGCGCTCGGCACGTCGGCCGCGTACGGGCTGAGCCTGTGGATGCTGGTGCGCGCCCCCCTGCATCCCGGCCACCTGTATTTCGAGGCATCGGCCGTCATCGTCACGCTGGTGCGCTTCGGCAAATGGCTCGAATCGCGCGCGAAGCGCCAGACCACCGACGCGATCCGCGCGTTGAACGCGCTGCGTCCCGATCGCGCACGCGTCATCGAGCGCGGCGTCGAGCGCGACGTGCCGCTGGCGCAAGTGCGCGTCGGCACCCGCGTCAGCATCCGTCCCGGCGAGCGCGTGCCCGTCGACGGCCGGATCGTGTCGGGCCGCTCGCACATCGACGAATCGCTGATCACCGGCGAAAGCCTGCCCGTGCCGAAGGACGACGGCGACGCCGTCACGGCCGGCTCGATCAACGGCGAAGGCGCGCTCGTCGTCGAAACCACCGCGATCGGCGCGGAGACGACGCTCGCGCGCATCATCCGCCTCGTCGAATCCGCGCAGGCCGAGAAGGCGCCGATCCAGCGGCTCGTCGATCGCGTGAGCGAGGTGTTCGTGCCGGCGATCCTCGGCATCGCCTTGCTGACGCTGGTCGGCTGGCTGATCGCCGGCGCCGGCACGGAAACCGCGATCCTCAACGCGGTCGCGGTGCTCGTCATCGCATGCCCGTGCGCGCTCGGCCTCGCGACACCTGCCGCGATCATGGCCGGCACCGGCGTCGCGGCGCGGCACGGCGTGCTGATCAAGGATGCGCAGGCGCTCGAACTCGCGCAGCGCACGACCGTGATCGCGTTCGACAAGACCGGCACGCTGACCGAAGGCAAGCCGTCCGTGACGGCGTTCGAAGCGGTCGGCGTGCCGCATGACGAAGCGCTCGCGCTCGCGGCGGCGGTGCAACGTCAGAGCGACCATCCGCTCGCGCGCGCCGTGGTCGCCGCGCACGATGCCGACATCGCCGCACGCGGCGGTGCGATGCCGTCGGCCGTCGCC
>NZ_JAAGPG010000655.1:0-4280 GCF_017104665.1 Burkholderia sp. Se-20378
GCCAACCATATTGCTGTGTTGGTTTGTTGTTTTTTATGTGCTGGTACCCACACTCGCTACACGCGTGCGCACACTCTAACCGTACACGACGCTCCTCCGAACTATGCTAGGCCGCCGGCCGTGCACGCCCGACATGCTGCCCGTCATTGGCGCCGCGCCGCGCCACCGCGATCTGTGGTTCGCGTTCGGGCATGCGCATCACGGTTTCACGCTCGGCCCCGTGACCGGCCGGCTGGTTGCCGACCTGATGACCGGCGCGCAGCCGTTCGTCGACCCGACGCCGTTTCGCGTCGAACGCTTTCTGCACGGCCGCTGAACCGGCGACCGTGCGCTGCAGCAGGGCGGCCGGCACACGACGCCGGCCGCTCCATCCAGCGGCCGGCCGATCCGGCACGCCGCGACGATCAACGACTGGAGACAACATGCAACAGCACACGATGCGGCGCGAACTCGGCGCGCGCCAGATTTCGTTCATGGCCCTCGGCATGGCCATCGGCGTCGGCCTGTTCCTCGGCTCGGCGTCCGCGATCAAGGCGGCCGGCCCCGGCGCGCTCGTCGCCTACCTGATCGGCGGCGCGATGATCTTCCTGATCATGCGCGCGCTCGGCGAGATGGCCGTGCACCGGCCGGTGTCCGGCTCGTTCGGTGCGTATGCGTTCGAATACGTCGGGCCGTTCGCCGGCTACGTGGTCGGCTGGAGCTACTGGCTGCTGATGGTCGGCGTCGGCGTCGCGGAGACGACCGCCATCGGCATCTACATGGGCTTCTGGTTTCCGGATGTGCCGCAGTGGCTGTGGGTCGTGTCGGCGATCGCCGCGATCTCGGCATTCAACCTGCTCAACGTGAAGGTGTATGGCGAGCTGGAGTTCTGGTTCGCGATCGTGAAGGTCGTGACGATCGTGCTGATGATCGCGGGCGGCGCGCTGATCGTGTTCACCGGGATCGGTCATGGCGGCGAGCCCGTCGGCCTGTCGAACCTGTGGCGCCATGGCGGCGTGTTTCCGCATGGCGTGCTCGGGGTCGTGAGCGCGCTGCCGATCGTCGCGTATTCGTTCGCGGGCGTCGAGATGATCGGCCTCACGGCCGGCGAGGCGCGCGAGCCGCAGAAGATGATCCCGCGGGCGATCAACTCGGTGCTGTGGCGCATCCTGATCTTCTACGTCGGCGCGCTGTTCATCATCATGGCGCTGTATCCGTGGCACGAGCTCGGCGAGCACGGCAGCCCGTTCGTGACGACGTTCGAATCGCTCGGGCTGTGGCAGGCGGCCGGCATCGTCAACTTCGTGGTCGTGACGGCCGCGTTGTCGAGCTTCAACTGCATCGTGTTCAGCGGCGCGCGCATGCTGTCGAGCATGGCGGGCAACGGCCTCGCGCCCGCGTCGTTCGCGGCGTTGAGCGCAAGCGGGTCGCCGTCGCGCGCGGTGCGGGCGACCGTGCTGTTCATGTCGGTCGGCGTGGTGCTGAACTACGTGATCCCTGCGCGCGTGTTCGGCTGGCTGATGTCGTTCCTGTCGTTCGACGTGGCCGTGATTTGGGCGATGATCGTCCTGACCCACATGCGGTTCCGGCGCGCGCTGGCCGCGCGTGGCGAGACGGTGGCGTTCCGCATGCCGTACGCGTCCGTCACGTCGTGGATCTGCCTCGTGTTCGTCGCGTTCGTGTTCGTGATGCTCGGCGTCGATCCGACGACGCGCGGGTCGCTGTATGCGGGCGCGGCGGTGATGGCGATGATGGCGATCATCTACCGGCGTTCGCGGCACCTGCAGGCGGCTGCGCGGTCGACGCGTGTCGGGCTCGGCGTCGAGCATGTGTGACGGCTGGGTGCCGGGTTGCTGATGTCGATGCGGAAGAGAGGTCGTGCGACGGAGCGCACTTGAGGCGGGGGCATAGTGCCGCGGCAGTGTCGGCGGCGCGTCATGCGCGCTGCGCCGGCACGACGAATGAGGGTGACGTGAAACAGGCGTGCCGTCGCGCCGAACCGGCGCCCGACGTCAAACGCACGACGATGCGCCCGATCAGGTCAGGCGCACCGCATCCGAATCAATACCGCGCGAGCTGATTGCCGTTGATCTGCACGCGATCACCCGGCCGCAGGTTGCCCGGCGACTGCACGTCGAACGAGCGCATCGAGCCGTCGCTGACCTGCACGTCGATCCGGTAGCTGCTCGGGCCTTGCGCGGCACCCATCTGCTGGCCGATCTGGTTGCCGGCCACCGCACCGCCGAGCGCGCCGATCACGGTCGCCGCATCGCGGCCGTGGCCGCGGCCGAACTGGTTGCCCACCAGGCCGCCGACCAGCGCACCGACGACGGTGCCGGCGACGCCCGACGGGCCGACCGAGCCGTTGACCGGCTGGATGTTCGAGACCGTGCCGTACTGCGTGCCGTAGCCGTTGCCGTACTGGTTGCCGTATTGCTGCTGATTGCCGTACTGGTCATACGGCTGCGACCCGTATTGCTGCTGGTTGCCGTACTGGTCGTACGGCTGCGGCGCCTGGTTCGGATACGGCTGTTGCTGCTGCACGTAGCCCGGTTGCGAATACGCGGGCTGCGCGTAGCCGGGCGTCGCGTATTGCTGCTGCTGCGGATACCCCGGCTGCGCGCCGTAGTAACCCGGCGCGACGCAGGCGGTCAGCGGAAGCGCCGCGACGGCGACGAGCGAGGCGAACAGAACGGTCTTCGTGGAAGGCATGCGCATCATGATGTTTCCTGCATCGGCAACGGGTTCGCCGACGAATGCCGGGACGGGTGGCGAACTCGGCGTGAGTATAAGGAATGGCCGGAGGCGCGTCCGGTGCGGCCGGGTAACAACGTGTAAAGTCTGTTGCCGCGTAAATCGCCGCCCCGGCGGGGCGCGGAAGCGACGCCCGGCAAGGGCGCGACACGGCTGCCGGACGCCCGCATGCGTGTGATGCCGATACTGCGCGGCCATCGACTTTTCCGCCGTCTTCCCTGCGATCCCGCCCCATCCCCGTGCCAGGCCCGGCGGCCGCGCGCGCCGCGCATCGCGAAATCGAATGCGCGGCATCGCGACATTTAATTGGCCTCGGGCGATGGCGTCCGATATCGTGGCTGGATTCCCTGCCAACGGTCGCGCCGTGCCGGCTGCGGTGCCTTCCCCTGTCCGCGCCGGTGACATGCAGCGACCGCCCCACATTCCGAGCCATGACCGATCGTATCTTCATCAACGCCGTCGACGCCGGCGGCCAGCCCATCAACCTCGTCGTCCGTGACGGCCGCTTTACCGCGATCGGCGCCGAATGCGCCGCCGCGCCCGGTGCGGAAGCGATCGACCTCGACGGCCGCGTCGTGCTGCCCGGCTTCGTCGATGGCCACATCCACCTCGACAAGAGCTTCGTTGGCGATCGCTGGGTGCCGCACGAATCGGTCGACACGCTGCGCGAGCGGCTTGCGGTCGAGAAGCGCCAGCTCGCGGCCGCGCCGCCGATCGTCGAGCGCGCGAATGCGCTGATCGCGCAGGCCGCTGCATTCGGCACGGTCGCGATGCGCAGCCACGTCGACGTCGACGCAACCACGGGCCTGTCGAACCTGCAGGCCGTGATGGCTGCGCGCGAGCAATGGCGCGGGATCGTCGATATCGAACTGGTCGCGTTTCCGCAGGCCGGCGTCGTCACGTGCCCGGGCACCGCGGAGATTCTCGACGCCGCCGTGCGCGAAGGCGCGGACGTGGTCGGCGGGATCGACCCGACGACGCTCGACGGCGATGCGGACGGCCAGCTCGACATCGTGTTCGGCATCGCCGAGAAGCGCGGCGCGAAGATCGACATCCACCTGCATGAGCCGGGCGAAACGGGCATTGCGCAACTGCTGCGGATCGCGGCGCGCACGCGTGCGGCGGGGCTCGGTGGCCGCGTGAACGTGAGCCATGCGTACGCGCTCGGCCAGGTGAGCGAGGACGACGTGCAGCGCACCGCGGCGGCACTGGCCGAAGCTGGCGTGTCGATCCTGACGAATGCGCCGGGCGACTGCGCGTTTCCGCCGGTGCAAGCACTGCGCGACGCGGGCGTGCACGTGTTCGCGGGCAACGACAACATCCGCGACGCGTGGTGGCCGTACGGCAACGGCGACATGCTGCAGCGCGCGATGATGGTCGGCTATCGCTCGGGCTTCTACACCGATGAAGCGCTCGGCATCGCGCTGGACATGGCGACGCACGCCGGCGCACGCGTGATCGGCAAGGATAACTATGGAATCGCAGTCGGCTGCGATGCGACGTTCGTCGCGGTGCGTGCGCCGAATGCGGCGGCGGCCGTCGCGGGC
>NZ_JAAGPG010000656.1:0-238 GCF_017104665.1 Burkholderia sp. Se-20378
TGTAATTGTGTGAAATGAGAATTGCATATGAGTTAATGCTGAGGGTAAAGAACAAAAAATATCAAGAAGTGCAGCAAATTGATGTGCGTGTCAAAGAATATCTACATGTAAGTCATTAATAAGTACTATAGAAATTTATGCTTATGTACTTGTTTCTGTCTAATAAAGTGCATGTAATTAAAAAGTACATAATATACAAGAAAGACAAAAAGTCAATGATTTTTTTTTTTTTTAATAC
>NZ_JAAGPG010000657.1:0-3970 GCF_017104665.1 Burkholderia sp. Se-20378
TCCTGTTGGCAGCCGGTGGACGAACTGTGCCGCCGGCGCTGACGGACCAGCAGGCCGAGGCGCTCGACGCGATTCGCGCCGCACAGGGCTTCGCGCCGTTCCTGCTGCACGGCGTGACGGGCAGCGGCAAGACCGAGGTCTATCTGCATGCGCTCGCGTCGCTGCTCGACGCGCGGCCGGATGCACAGGCGCTCGTGCTCGTTCCCGAAATCAACCTGACGCCGCAGTTCGAGGCCGCGTTTCGCGCGCGCTTCGCCGGTGCGCTCGCCGACGACGCGATCGTCACGCTGCACAGCGGGCTCGCCGAGGGCGAGCGTGCGCGCAACTGGCTCGCCGCGCATACGGGCCGCGCGCGGATCGTGCTCGGCACGCGCCTCGCGGTGCTCGCGTCGATGCCGACGCTCGCGCTGATCGTCGTCGACGAGGAACACGAGCCCGCATACAAGCAGCAGGAAGGGCTGCGCTATTCGGCACGCGATCTCGCCGTGTGGCGCGCGAAGCAGCTCGACATCACGGTCGTGCTTGGCTCGGCGACACCGTCGCTCGAAAGCTGGTGGCAGGCCGAGCAGGGCCGCTACACGCGGCTCACACTGTCGCGCCGCGCGGTGGCCGACGCGACGCTGCCTACCGTGCGCCTGATCGACCTCGAAGAGGAACGGCGGCGCGGGCGTGCGTCGATGGGCGGGCTGTCGGGGCCGCTCGTCGCGGCGCTGAAGGCGCGGCTCGAGCGCGGCGAACAGAGCCTCGTGTTCCTGAACCGGCGCGGTTACGCGCCGCAGCTTGCGTGCGACGCATGTGGCTGGGTCGCGGGCTGCCCGCGCTGCAGCGCATACGTCGTGCTGCACAAGCCCGAGCATGCACTGCGCTGCCATCACTGCGGCTGGGAATCGCGCATTCCGCGGTCGTGCCCCGAGTGCGGGAACGTCGACATCGCGCCGCTCGGGCGCGGCACGCAACGGATCGAGGAGGCGCTCGCCGAGGCCGTGCCGGGCGCGCGCGTGCTGCGGATCGACGCGGACAGCACACGCCGCAAGGGTAGCGCGCAGGCGCTCTTTTCCGATGTGCACGCGGGTGAGGTCGATATCCTCGTCGGCACGCAGATGATCGCGAAGGGGCATGACTTCCAGCGCGTGTCGCTCGTCGGCGTGCTCAATGCCGACACCGCGCTGTTCTCGCACGACTTCCGCGCGAGCGAACGGCTGTTCGCGCAGCTGATGCAGGTGAGCGGCCGTGCGGGTCGCGCCGGGCTGCCGGGCGAGGTGCTCGTGCAGACGCGTTACCCGCGTCACGCGCTGTACCACGCGCTCGGGCGGCAGGATTACGTCGGCTTCGCGAATTCGACGCTCGGCGAACGCCGCGACGCGCACCTGCCGCCGTTCGTTTACCAGGCGCTATTGCGCGCCGAAGGGCGCACGCTCGACGCGGCGCTCGCGTTCCTGCTGCAAGCCGCGGCCGTGTTGCCGGGGCTGCCGGGCGCCGATCGCGTGACCGTCTACGACGCGGTGCCGATGACGATCGTCAAGGTCGCGAACGTTCATCGCGCGCAGTTGCTGCTCGAAAGCGCGTCGCGGGCGGCGCTGCAGCATGCGCTGCGCGCATGGCAGCCGGAGTTGCGCGCGTTGAAGGGTGTACTGCGGTGGAGCGTCGAGGTCGATCCGCTGGATATCTGAGTATCCGAGCGGCGCGCCATGCGGCTTTTGCGCTGCGCGCCGCTGTATTGAAGCCCGGGCCGGGTACCGCCGAACCGTCTCTTGCCGCTGGGTCGCGCCCGGGCGCCACACCTCCCGTCACACCCAGTGCAACCCGTTTTCGTCCGCCGCCACGCGCGCGGAAGGTTGCGCACGCGTGTCAAACCGGCCCGCTCAGGGAAAACACCGATCCTCCGACCACGGGCAACTCCTAGGTTGCAACCGCATAAGTGGCTGATTATATTGGGTAACTTATGGGTGCAACCGATCTCGTAATTTGGTTGCACCTTTTTATTGCGTGCCGTAGGATTTCGCGCATCCTCTCACACCACATTGCCGGGCTCGCACCGGCGCACGAACCCACCATGGCAAGCACGACTCTCGGCGTCAAAGTCGACGACCTTCTCCGCTCGCGTCTCAAGGACGCCGCCGCGCGTCTCGAGCGCACTCCCCACTGGCTGATCAAGCAGGCGATCTTCGCGTACCTCGAGCGGATCGAGCACGGCCAGTTGCCGCCCGAACTGTCGGGCCACAGCGGCGTGACGGAGCTCGCCGACGGTCAGGCTGCGGACGGCGACGACGACAACTCGCCGCATCCGTTCCTCGAGTTCGCGCAGAACGTGCAGCCGCAATCGGTGCTGCGCGCGGCGATCACGGCTGCGTACCGCCGCCCCGAGCCGGAATGCGTGCCGTTCCTGCTCGGCCAGGCGCGTCTGCCCGCGAACCTGCAGGCGGATGTGCAGGCGCTCGCGACGAAGCTCGTCGAGGCGCTGCGCGAGAAGAGCTCGGGCGGCGGCGTCGAAGGGCTGATCCACGAGTTCTCGCTGTCGAGCCAGGAAGGCGTCGCGCTGATGTGCCTCGCCGAAGCGCTGCTGCGCATTCCCGATCGCGCGACGCGCGATGCGCTGATCCGCGACAAGATCAGCAAGGGCGACTGGCGCTCGCACGTCGGCCACGCGCCGTCGCTGTTCGTGAACGCGGCCACGTGGGGGCTGATGATCACCGGCAAGCTGGTGACGACCAACAGCGAAGCAGGGCTGTCGTCGGCGCTGACGCGCCTGATCGGCCGCGGCGGCGAGCCGCTGATCCGCAAGGGCGTCGACATGGCGATGCGCCTGATGGGCGAGCAGTTCGTCACCGGCGAGACGATTTCCGAAGCGCTCGCGAACAGCCGCAAGTACGAAGCGCGCGGCTTCCGCTACTCGTACGACATGCTCGGCGAAGCGGCGACGACCGAAGAGGACGCGCAGCGCTACTACGCGTCGTACGAACAGGCGATCCACGCGATCGGCAAGGCGGCCGGCGGCCGCGGCATCTACGAAGGCCCGGGCATCTCGATCAAGCTGTCGGCGCTGCACGCACGCTACTCGCGCTCGCAGCAGGACCGCACGATGAGCGAGCTGCTGCCGCGCGTGCGCGCGCTCGCGCTGCTCGCACGCCGCTACGACATCGGCCTGAACATCGATGCTGAAGAAGCCGACCGTCTCGAACTGTCGCTCGACCTGCTCGAGGCGCTGTGCTTCGACCCGGATCTCGCGGGCTGGAACGGCATCGGCTTCGTCGTGCAGGGCTACCAGAAGCGCTGCCCGTTCGTGATCGACTACCTGATCGATCTCGCGCGCCGCAGCCGTCACCGCCTGATGATCCGCCTCGTGAAGGGCGCGTACTGGGATACCGAGATCAAGCGTGCGCAGGTCGACGGCCTCGAAGGCTATCCGGTCTACACGCGCAAGATCTACACGGACGTGTCGTACCTCGCGTGCGCGAAGAAGCTGCTCGCGGCGCCGGATGCCGTCTACCCGCAGTTCGCGACGCACAACGCGCACACGCTGGCCGCGATCTACCAGCTCGCGGGCCAGAACTACTACCCGGGCCAGTACGAATTCCAGTGCCTGCACGGGATGGGCGAGCCGCTGTACGAGGAAGTCACCGGCCGCGACAAGCTGAACCGTCCGTGCCGCGTGTACGCGCCGGTCGGCACGCACGAGACGCTGCTCGCGTACCTGGTGCGCCGCCTGCTCGAGAACGGCGCGAACACGTCGTTCGTGAACCGCATCGCCGATAAGACCGTGGCGGTGAAGGAGCTGGTTGCCGATCCGGTCGACGAAGCGTCGAAGGTCGTGCCGCTCGGCGCGCCGCACGCGAAGATCCCGCTGCCGCGCTAACCCTGGACGCCGCCCTGGCATCCGCAGCGGGCTCTTGTCCACGCGGACCTTCCCGAGCCTCCGCTTTCAACTGCAGATTCAACCCGTCGAAGCAACACCCTCGAGTCTGCCTACGGC
>NZ_JAAGPG010000658.1:0-4056 GCF_017104665.1 Burkholderia sp. Se-20378
CAGGCGGCGCGGGCTGGCGCTCGATCGGTTGCGGTTTCAGCAGCTCGATCTGTACGGGGATGTCGGCGGGTGGGGGCGGCGTGAACGCGTCGCGGTTGCGCATCAGCCAGAACGCGGCGAGCGCGTGCAGCACCAGCACGACGACGAGCGCAATGCCCACGCGCAGCCAGTGGCGGGGCAAAGCGTGACTCGGGCGGGTGTCGGCTGGCTGCATGGGCATCGGAACAGGATCGGGGCGTTCGCATGACGTCGGGCGCGCAGCGCGCGCCACAGGAATCGGACTGTCGAATGCGCCGCGCGTTCGCGCTGCGTGACGGAGCGGGTACCGGATGCGTCAGGCGTCGCGCGCGTCGGGACTATAGCCGAGTTCGTAAGACAGTTTTTGCGCGTATGCGCGCAGCGCGGTGTCGATCTCGCCGCCCCATGCAATGTCGAACGAGCCTTCCTGGCCGAGCGCGACGATCGCGAGCGCGAGTTCGCCGACTGCATCGAACACGGGCATGCAGAACGCGTGGATCGTCGGCAGCAGCATCCCCTCGACGCGCGCGGCCTCGTGCTTGCGCACGTCGGCGAGCACCGCGTCGACCTCGTCGAGCGTGCGCGGGCCGCCGTGGTGCGGCGAGCGGCGCGTATCGGCGAGTTCGCGCTCGAGCATCGCGGCGGTCTTGCTGCGCGGCAGGTACGCGGCGAACAGCAGCCCCGTCGCGGAGCCGAGCAGCGGCATCACGTCGCCGAGCTTCAGCGATGCCTTCGCCGGGTGGCTCGATTCCATCCAGTGGACGATCGTCGGCCCCTGGTTGCCCCACACGGCGATGCCGACCGTCTGGTCGAGGCGGTCGCGGAATTCGGTCAGCGCGATGCGCGCGAGCTTCACGCCGTCGACGCGCGCGAGCCGCGCGAGCCCCATCTGCAGCGCGAAGCCGCCGAGCTCGTAGCGGCCCGAGACGGGGTCCTGCGACACCACGCCGAGCCGCGAGAAGCTGACCAGGTAGCGGTGCGCCTTCGCAGGACTCATGCCCGCGCGCTGCGCGAGGTCGCGCAGCATCATCGCGCGCGGCTCGCTCGTCAGCACGTCGAGCAGGCGGAAGCCGACCTCGATCGACTGGATGCCGGAACGGACCTTCTCGCCGTGCTCGCCGGAAGCGGCGTCGTCGGTGTCGGTATCGGAGTCGGCGAGATCGTCGTCGGGAAGCGGGCTGGCAGGCATGGGCGGCAGGTGCGCGAAAAGGCGGCAGAAGTCGGGCTGAAAAACCGGGCCGGATAATCGGGGCGAAAACGGCGCGCACAATCGCGGCGCGCCGCAGGGATTCACCATCGTAAAATAGATTCCCTCCATCGTCACTACAACGGCAGAGTCCCCTTATGAAACTTGCTTCGCTGAAGGACGGCACGCGCGACGGCCAGCTGATCGTCGTGTCGCGCGACCTGCACACCGCGGCGATCGCCGACGCGATCGCGCCGACGCTGCAGCGCGTCCTCGACGACTGGGCGTTCTACGCGCCGCAGCTGCGCGACCTGTACGACGCGCTGAACCACGGCCGCGCGCGCAATTCCTTCGCGTTCGATCCGGCCAACTGCATGGCGCCGCTGCCGCGCGCGTTCCAGTGGGCCGACGGCTCCGCCTATGTGAACCACGTCGAGCTCGTGCGCCGCGCGCGCGGCGCGGAGATGCCGCCCGAATTCTGGACCGACCCGCTGATGTACCAGGGCGGCAGCGACGATTTTCTCGGGGCCCGCGACGACGTCGTGTGCCCGTCCGAGGAATGGGGCATCGATTTCGAGGCGGAAGTCGCGGTGATCACCGGCGACGTGCGGATGAGCGCGACGCCCGACGAGGCGCTGAAGGCCGTGCGGCTCGTCACGCTCGTGAACGACGTGTCGCTGCGCAACCTGATTCCGGCCGAGCTCGCGAAAGGTTTCGGCTTCTTCCAGAGCAAGCCGGCCACCGCATTCGCACCGGTCGCCGTGACGCCCGACGAGCTCGGCGACGAATGGCGCGAAGGCCGCGTGCACCGCCCGATGATCGTCCACTGGAACGGCAAGAAGGTCGGTCAGCCCGATGCGGGCACCGACATGGTGTTCCACTTCGGCCAGCTGATCGCGCACGCGGCGAAGACGCGCAACCTGCGCGCCGGCTCGATCGTCGGCTCGGGCACGGTGTCGAACAAGGACGCGAAGCGCGGCTACTGCTGCATCGCCGAGAAGCGCTGCCTCGAGACGATCGAGCACGGCGCGCCGCAGACCCAGTTCATGCGCTACGGCGATACCGTGCGCATCGAGATGTTCGACACGGCCGGCAAGTCGATCTTCGGCGCAATCGAGCAGTCGGTCGCCCCGCCCGACGGCGCGGCGTAAGTCACGCGGAGCGCGCAGCGCTCCGCTTTCGCGAAACCCGGGCCCGGCCCGCGCGCCGGGTTTCGCCTGATGTTTGCCCGCGCGGGCTTGGCTACACTCGATTCAGGGGCGCGAGAGCCTCGAGCAAGGAGCAGCGCATGGCCAATCTCGCCGCGTACGGCGGTTACGAAGCACTGAAGGTGACGCGCCGCGACCATGGCGTGCTCGACATCGTGATGAGCGGCGAGGGCGCGAACCGCAGCGGCCTCGCGACCGCGAACGCACGCATGCATCGCGAGCTCGCCGACATCTGGCGCGACGTCGACCGCGATCCCGACACGCGCGTCGCGGTGATCCGCGGCGAAGGCAAGGGCTTCTCGGCGGGCGGCGATCTCGCGCTCGTCGAGGACATGGCGAACGACTTCGACGTGCGTGCCCGCGTATGGCGCGAGGCGCGCGACCTCGTCTACAACGTGATCAACTGCAGCAAGCCGATCGTCTCGGCGATGCATGGCCCGGCCGTTGGTGCCGGGCTCGTCGCCGGGCTGCTCGCGGACATCTCGATCGCCGCGAAGGATGCGCGCATCATCGACGGCCACACGCGGCTCGGCGTCGCGGCCGGCGACCATGCGGCGATCGTGTGGCCGCTGCTGTGCGGGATGGCGAAGGCGAAGTACTACCTGATGCTGTGCGAGCCCGTGAGCGGCGAGGAGGCCGAGCGGATCGGGCTGGTCTCGCTCGCGGTCGAGCCGGCCGACCTGCTGCCGAAGGCCTACGAAGTGGCCGAGCGGCTCGCGCACGGTTCGCAGTCGGCGATCCGCTGGACCAAGTACGCATTGAACAACTGGCTGCGCACGGCCGGGCCGACCTTCGATACGTCGCTCGCGCTCGAATTCATGGGGTTTGCCGGGCCGGACGTGCAGGAAGGCATCCGCTCGCTGCGCGAGCGCCGCCCGCCCGAGTTCCCCGGCGACGCGCCGTTCTGACACGCGCTGGCGCTATGATCGATCCAGGCGCGGCTCGCGCGATGCATGGCGGCCGCCTCGCACTCACCCAGTCAACCAGGACGCCCGTATGACGACCGATGCCTCCGGCTCCAACCCTTTCGCCGGCTTTGCCGGCTTCAAGCCCGCCGACATGATGGACCGCATGTGGGACATGATGCGGATGTCGCCGTTCGGCGGGATGACGTCGTTTCCGGGCGCCACGCAAGGGCTGCCGCCGTCGCTGTCGAGCATGTCCGACATGATGGCGCCGCTCACGAGCGTCGAGGAGCTCGACAAGCGGATCACCGATCTGCGCGCCGTCGAGCAGTGGCTGAAGCTCAATCTCGGGATGCTGCAGTCCGCGATCCAGGCGCTCGAGGTGCAGCGCGCGACGCTCGCGACGCTGCGTGCGTTCGGCGCGTTCGCGCAGAGCTCGATGTCGGCGGCCGAGGAAGCGGCCGTCGCGGCCGCGCATGCGGCGAAACAGGCGTCGGGCGACGCCGCGCGGGCCCCGGATGCCGGCGCGTCGGATGCGGCGGCGGGCGACGCCGCGCAGCAGGCCTTCGACGCGGCGGGCTGGTGGAGCCTGCGGCAGTCTCAGTGCAACCAGCGCGCGAGCCTCGCGATGGCGCAGCCGGGCATGCAGCCCGCCGCGCCGGGCGATGCGCCGGCGGACGCGGCCGTGCCGCCGGAGCCGGCCGCGAAGCCGGCGCCGGCCGCCGCCGCGCCGCGCAAG
>NZ_JAAGPG010000659.1:0-4047 GCF_017104665.1 Burkholderia sp. Se-20378
CGCGGCGGCCGCCGGCTGCATGCCCGAACCGAGCAGCGCGCGGACATGGCGGTGCAGCACGTCGCGGTCGATCGGCGGCAGGCCGCGCGCGCTCTGCCACAGCTTCGCGGTCGCGAGCGGCAGCATCACCAGCGCGACGATCGAATGGAACAGGAACGCGGGTTCGAGCGCGGGGTTCAGCGTGCCGGCCTGCTGCGCACCGCGGATGCGCTCGGCGAAGCGCCCGACATGTTCGAGCGGAATGCGCCGGACCATCCGCTCGCGCAGCAGCCCGCCTTCGTGGACGATTTCGCGCAGCCAGATCGACGGCAGCCACGGCATGCGGTGCGTGACGTCGAAGAAGCGGTCGACGAGTTCGGCGACGAGCGCGAACGGGTCGTTTTCGATCTGCGGCTCGGTCGGCCGCCATACGAACGCGATGACCTGCGCGAGCCGTTCCTCGACGATCGCGTCGAGCAGTTGCTCGCGATTCGTGAAGTAGTAGTGAACCATCGCCGACGTGACGCCGGCGGCGGCGGCAATCTGCGCGACGGTCGTCGCGGCGATCCCGCGCTCGGCGAACAACTGCATCGCGACGTCGAGCATGTGGTCGCGCAGGTCGAAATCGTCGACCGACGGGCGGCGCCCGCGCGGCCTGGCGACGGTGGATTTCGCGTTCATGAAATCGACGCTAATTGATGAGTTAGTTAATTTCAAGGAAGGGTTTGCGCCGGAGATGATCGCGATCAGGCGAGCGTCGAAGGGGGGCGCGGGCGGGCGGCGATTTGACGTGGCGCGGCGTGACGCAGCGAACCGGTGACGGAATGTAGGGAGCGGCTAATGGAGAAATGGCGAGGGAGACGAGCGGGGCGACGGCATGGCACCCGGTCGCGAAGCGAGGGCGCATGCCTGGGCAATGGCACGCGCCCCGAAAAGCGGTTACTGATCGATTGGCGACGTCAGCGGCACGTGTTCGCCGGTCAGCCCGAACACGATGAGCTGCGCGGGCTCGGTCGCGCTCGCGTTGCGCGACACCTGGTGGCGTGAGCCGGGCGCTTCGTACCAGCCTTCGCCGGCGCGGTAGCGATGCAGCGGGCCGCCGTTCACCTGCGACAGCACTTCGCCTTTCGACACGACCGCGAACACCGAGCCGAGATGCTTGTGGGCTTCGGAAGCCTGGCCGGGCGCATAGTCGACGGTCGCGACGACGGCGAGCTTGCCGGGCGCTTCGGGCACGGCCTGCTGCATGATCGTGTGCACGTTGTCGCCGGTGTCGTGTGCCTGGGCGGCGGCCGGCAGCAGTGCGGCGCCAGCCACGGCGAGCCACGCGCACAGGGCGGCGCGACGGAGGAGCGTAGCGTGAGTCATCGCCGTCTCCTTATTCGGGCATCTTGCGGAACGCGATCGCGAAGCGGTTCCACGAGTTGATCGTCGCGATCAGCATCGACAGGTCGAACAGCTCCTCGTCGGTGAAGTGCGGCTTCACGGCTTCCCAGACGGCGTCGGGCACGTGGTTGCTGGCGACCAGCGTCAGCGCCTCGGTCCATTCCAGCGCCGCGCGTTCGCGCTCGGTGAAGAACGGCGTTTCGCGCCACGTGACGACGGTGGCCAGGCGGCGGTCGGTTTCGCCGCCCTTGCGCGCATCGGTCGTGTGCATGTCGACGCAGAACGCGCAGCCGTTGATCTGCGACGCGCGCAGGCGGACGAGTTCGGCGAGCGGTTTTTCGATCGAGCTCTTCGCGAGGAATTCCTCGGCGTTGCGCATCACCTTGATCGCATTCGGGCTGGCGGCGTAGAAGTTCAGGCGCGGTTGCATGGCGGGTCCTTTTTCGGTTGGGGCGCACGGTGGCGCGACAGGACCTACTTTAGGACGCATGCTGGCCTGCTTGAATGGCCAATTTTCTGAAAATTCAGGTAACCAGTGCCGAGCCGCCGAGGGTGTCCGAACCCAAGAGGCCGGCCAGCTTCGCGAGCGCCGTATCGATGCGCAGCGCGTCGATCCCGCCATAGCCGAACAGCAGCCCCGCACGGACCGGCACGCCGACGTGGAACGCCGAGATGCCGTACAGGCCGATGTCCTGCGCGCGGGCCGCGCGGACCAGCGCCGCTTCGTCGAGCCCCGGTTTCAGGTAGGCGGCGAGGTGGATGCCGGCGGTCGGCACGATCGCGTCGAACCACGGCGCGAGTTCGCCGCGCAGATGCGCGAGCAGCATCTTGCGGCGCGCATCGTAGTGCTTCTGCACGCGCTTCAGGTGCCGCGCGAAATCGCCTTCGAGCATGAAGCGCGCGAGCGCCGCTTGCGTCAGCGTGCAGGTGTGCCAGTCGACGATCTGCTTCGCCTTGGCCAGCGCGCCGCGCAGCGCGCGTGGCGGAATCGCGTAACCGATCCGCAGTTCCGGAAAGATCGTCTTGGAGAACGTACCGACATACGCGACGAGGCCCGTGCGGTCGAGGCTCTTCAGCGATTCCACCGGCCGGCCTTCGAAGCGGAACTCGCCGTCGTAGTCGTCCTCGATGATCACCGCGCGGCGGCGCTGCGCCCATTCGAGCAGTGCGACGCGCCGGTCCAGTGTCATCGGCATCCCGAGCGGGAACTGATGCGACGGCGTGACGTAGACGAGGCGCGCGTCGTCGGGCAGCCGTTCCGTCACCAGCCCGTGCGCGTCGACCGGCACGCCGATCACCGTCGCGCCGAGCGACGCGAACGCGGCGCGGGCGGGCGGATAGCCAGGATCCTCGACCGCCACCACATCGCCGGGCCGCACGACGACGCGGGCGATCAGGTCGAGCGCCTGTTGCGCGCCTTGCGTGACGAGCACGTCGTCCCAGCCGCACGCGACCGCACGGCTGAACGCGACGTAGCGCGCGATCGCGCCGCGCAACTGCGGATCGCCGGCCGGATCGTGGTACCGGGCGGGGCCGCGCATCTGCTGGCGCAGCGCGTGATGCAGGCAGCGCCGCCACGCGTCGAACGGGAACAGCGCCTTGTCGGTCACGCCGCCGCGAAAGTCGAAGCCGGGCGAATCCTGCGGTGCGGGCATCGCGAGCGCGTCGGGCAGGTCGTCCCACAGCGCGCGTGCGTCGACCGCGTCGATGCGCGGCGTGTCTTCGACGATCGACGGCGCCGACATGGCCGCGGCGTGAGGCACGCGCGCGAGGCCGTCGGCGACGAACGTGCCGTCGCCCGCGCGCGTATTCAGGTAGCCCTCGGCGACGAGGCGCTCGAACGCGTCGAGCGTCGTCTTGCGCGAGACGCCGAGCTGTTTCGCGAGATCGCGCGTCGACGGCAGCCGCGCGCCGCCGGCGAGCCTCCCGTCGACGATCGCGGTGCGCAGTTGCCGGAAGATCTGCCCCGTCAGGTCGTGACGGCCTTCGATGCGGATCGCGATGTCCATCGCAGTGGTTACCTCGATTGCCTTGATTTCGTGCCGACCAGCATACCGGAAGTCGATCGCGGCGGTGGCCTGGCGGGACGCCTTTACGGGTCGCCAAGGGGCAAGGAATCGGGGAGGCAGGTCGAACCGGCCCGGTGGCCCCGTCACTGGCATCCGCTGCCTGTATCCCCGATTGGACCTTCGCCCGCCGCTGCCTTACGATCCACGTCAACCCCACACCGGAGCGTGCCCATGCTGTCCGAAGACGAACTTGCGCTGCTCGACGCGATCCGCGCCACCGGCAGCCTGTCGCGCGCGGCCGCGCGGCTCGGCAAGGCGCCGTCGACGGTGTCGCACGCGGCGCGCCAGCTCGAAACCCGCTTCGACGCGCTGCTGTTCGACCGGCGCGGCTACCGGTTGCAGCTCACGCCGGCCGGCCAGTTGCTGACCGACGAGGCGGCGCGGCTGGCGCTGGACGTCGCGCGGCTGACGCAGCGCGTGCGGCAGGTCGCGAGCGGCTGGGAAGACCGATTGTGGATCGTCAGCGACGAGGTGCTGGAGTTCGACACGCTGCTGCCGGTGGTCCGCGCGTTCGATGCGCTCGACTCGGGCGTGTCGTTGCGTTTCACGCATGAAGTGCTCGGCGGGACCTGGGAAGCACTGCGCGACCAACGAGCCACCCGCGATTCCCGGC
>NZ_JAAGPG010000660.1:0-4208 GCF_017104665.1 Burkholderia sp. Se-20378
TCTAGTTGTGTTGGTGGTGTTGGTTGTGCGTTTTGGCTTGGTTTGGTTGGATGGGGTGGTAGCATGCTTGTTTATGTCGATGATGATGCGAACGCCGGGATCTACACGCGTGCGAGCACTCTTTCCCTACACGGCGCTCTTCCGTTCTACCGCGAAGGTCGCGAGGGCCGTGGCCCGCGTGAAGGCCGCGAGCCGCGTGAAAGCCGTGAGCCGCGCGAACCGCGTGAGAACCGCGAACCGCGCGAGCGTGTCGAGCAGCCGGAAGGCGTCGAAGCAGCCGGTCGTGGCGAGCGCCAGGAACGCGGCGAACGTCGTGAGCGCGGCGAGCGTCGCAAGCCGACCCAGCATGCGGCAACGCTGGAAACCGTCAACCGTGGCGAAACGCATCCGGAAACGGAAGCCGACAAGGCCCTCGCAGAAGACCTGCCCGGCGCCGAGCTGGCAGCCGATGCGGAAGCCGGCGCGCGTGATGGCGAGGAACGTCGTCGTCGCCGCCGCGGCCGTCGCGGCGGTCGTCGCGAGCGCGAGGAAGACGGCGCAGTCGTCGACCACGCCGAGCAAGGCGCAGAGGGCGAAGTTGCGGTGCAAGCCGTGACGCCGGAAGCACCGGCTGCTGTCGAACCGGCCCACACGGCCGCACCGGCAGTCGTCGTGGCAGCCGCCGCGGCAAGCGCCGTCGTCGTCGAAGCAGTGGTCGAGCACCATGCCGAACCGGCCGCATCGGCCGCTGTCGAGCCGCAGCCGGCACCGGTACACGTCGAAGCAGCACCGGTCGAAGCAGCCGTTGTCGCCCAGGCAGCAGAACCGGCACCGGTCGCACCGGCCGTCGCTACCGAAGCCGGCCCGGCGCCGGTCGCGGTTTCGCCGACCGACGCGTTCGAAGTGCCGGCAGCGCCTGTCGCTGTCGAGGCGCCGCAACCGGCCCCCGTCGAGCAAGCTGCACCGGCCGTGACGACCGAAGCCGCTCCGGTGGCTGCCGAGCCGGCCCATGTCGAAGCAGCACCGGTCGAGGCCGTGGCTGCACCGGCACCGGCACCGACGCCTGCACCGGCTCCCGCTCCGGCCCAACCGGCAGCCGCGCCCGCTTCGGCGAGCCTGGATACCGTGCTGGAGCAGGCTGGTCTCGTCTGGGTGAACACGGACGCCGGCAAGTTCGCCGCTGCACAAGAAGCCGCGTCGCGCCTCCCGCGTCCGGCTCGCGTGCCGCGCGAACGCAAGACGCTGCCGCCGGCCGATACGGCCCCGATGCAGCAGGTCGAAACGACGCATCACTGATCGACGCATCGTCCGACCAGGAAAAGCCCGCCTCCGGCGGGCTTTTTCACGCCCGCGCTGCGGGTTTCCGCCCACCGGACCGACTCGCCGCTTGCGGCTAAAATAGAGGTCTGGTTCGCACTTCTTTCAACATGTCCCGACGCATCATTCCTCTCGCCGACGTCAGCGGGATGCCGGACGTCTCCGGCATCGCGCATGCCCCGGATGGCACGCTGGCCGACACGTTCGCCAGGCCGCTGCGCGACCTGCGCATTTCGGTGACGGATCGCTGCAACTTCCGCTGCGTGTACTGCATGCCGCGCGCCGTTTTCGACAAGGACTACCCGTTCCTGCCGCACAGCGCGCTGCTCACGCACGAGGAAATCGAACGCGTGGCGCGACTCTTTGTCGCACATGGCGTCGAAAAGATCCGCATCACCGGTGGCGAGCCGCTGCTGCGCAAGAATCTCGAATTCCTGATCGAGCGCCTCGCCCGCCTGACCACGCATGACGGCCGCCCGCTCGACCTGACGCTCACGACCAACGGTTCGCTGCTCGCACGCAAGGCGCGCGCGCTGAAGGACGCCGGGCTCACGCGCGTGACGGTCAGCCTCGACGCGCTCGACGATACGTTGTTCAAGCGCATGAACGATGCCGAGTTCGCGAGCGCCGACGTGCTCGACGGCATCTTCGCGGCCCAGGCCGTGGGCCTCGCGCCGGTCAAGGTCAACATGGTCGTGAAGCGCGGCACCAACGACAGCGAGATCCTGCCGATGGCCGAGCGTTTCCGCGGGACCGGCGTGATCCTGCGCTTCATCGAATACATGGACGTCGGTACGTCGAACGGCTGGAACATGACCGAGGTGCTGCCGTCGGCAGACGTCATCGCCCGGCTCGCCGAACACTTCCCGCTTGTACCGCTCGACCCGCACACGGCGGCCGAAACCGCGCAGCGCTGGGGCTATGCGGACGGCAGCGGCGAGATCGGCGTGATTTCGAGCGTCACGCAGGCCTTCTGCGGCGACTGCACGCGCGCGCGGCTGTCGACCGAAGGCAAGCTGTACCTGTGCCTGTTCGCGTCGACGGGCCACGACCTGCGCGCGCTTGTGCGCGGCGGCGCGAGTGACGCCGAGATCGCAACCGCGATCGCCCGCATCTGGCAGGCCCGCACCGACCGCTATTCGCAGCTGCGCGGCAGCGCGTCTGCCGACGCCCTGCCCGACGGCGCCGGCAAGCGGGTCGAGATGTCGTATATCGGCGGCTGACGCACGCCGCACTTCCCGCCCTCTTACCATGCCCGCTTCCGCTTCTCCCTCGATTGCCGGCCTGCTGCTCGCAGGCGGGCGTGCCACTCGCATGGATGGCGTCGACAAGGGCCTGCAGTTGCTCGACGGCACGCCTCTCGCGCTGCACGTGCTGCGCCGGCTCTCGCCGCAGGTCGACGAGACGCTGATCAGCGCGAATCGTCATGCCGATCGCTATGCCGAACTCGGTGCGCCGTTCGATGCGCGCATCGTCGCGGACGAAACGCCCGACTTCCCCGGCCCGCTCGCGGGCCTGCTCGCCGGCATGCGGGCGGCACGTGCGCCGCTTGTCGCGTGCTCGCCATGCGATACACCCTATCTGCCGGCCGACCTCATCGCACGGCTGCAGGCGGCGCTCGACGCGCAGCAGGCCGACATCGCCATGGCAGTGACCGTCGACGCGCAACAAGTGCGCTCGCCACAGCCGACGTTCGCGCTGCTGCGCACGTCGCTGGCCAACGATCTCGCCGTCCGGCTCGCCGCCGGCGACCGCAAGGTGCGTGCGTGGTACGCACGCCACAAGACGGTCGAAGTCGAGTTTCACGACGAGCGTGCGTTTTACAATGCCAACTCCTGGCAGGAACTCGCCGCGCTGGCCCGCCGCTGACGTCACCCGTACGGTTCCCGCCCGGCGCCCGCCGCACGCGAAACCCGCGCCCAGGCACCCTCCTCGCGCCACCGGCCACGAACCCGATACGCCTTGCGGCGCAGTCCGACTGATGATCACGCAATCCTCGCCCGCCCCCCGAACCGCACCCGATTCCGATGCCCCGCTGTCGCTCGTCGACGCGCAGGCGCTCGCGTGCCGCTTCGCGGTGCCCGTCGACGCGTGTGACACGGTGACGCTGCGCGATGCACTCGACCGCGTGCTCGCGGCCGACGTGAACGCACCGTTCGACATTCCCGCGTACGACAACTCGGCGATGGACGGCTATGCGTTCGACGGCAGCGCCGGTACGCATGCGTCGCAACAAGCGGAGGTCGCACTGACGGTCGCCGGCACCGCGCTCGCCGGCCATCCGTTCGACGGCGCAGTGGCAGCCGGATCATGCGTGCGCATCATGACGGGCGCACCGATGCCGGCCGGCTGCGATACGGTGATTCCGCAGGAACGCGTGCGCGTCGACGGCGACACGATCCACTTCGCCGCGCACGACATTGCGCGCGGCGCGAACTGCCGCAAGGCCGGCGAGGATCTCGCGCGCGGCGCCTGCGCACTTGCCGCGGGCCGCATCCTGCGGCCGTCCGATCTCGGCCTGCTCGCGTCGTTCGGCATCACCGAAGTTTCGGTACGCCGGCGCGTGCGCGTCGCCGTGTTCTCCACCGGCGACGAACTGCGCGAGCCCGGCGAGCCGCTCGGCCCCGGTGCCCTATATGACAGCAATCGCGGGATGCTGATCGCGATGCTCGAAAGGCTGCATGTCGACGCGGTCGATCTCGGGATCGTCCGCGACGATCCGGCCGCGCTCGAAGCCGCATTGCGCAGCGCGGTCGCCGCTCAGGCCGACGCGGTGATCACGTCGGGCGGCGTATCGGTCGGCGAAGCCGACTTCACGCGCGACGTCATGGCCCGGCTCGGCGACGTGACGTTCGCGAGCCTCGCGCTGCGTCCCGGCCGGCCGCTCGCGTGCGGCACGCTCGCACGCGCGG
>NZ_JAAGPG010000661.1:0-233 GCF_017104665.1 Burkholderia sp. Se-20378
GGGTGCTGTCGCTCGTTTGTTGATGTGGTACGCGGTGATAGTGACATGTCTCGTCTAGTCAGTGTGGCAGACGTTTGGGTAGTGTTTGCAGGGCTGTGCGGGAGTGTGACGTGGGACCTGGCGATCTTGCAATCGGTTTCAGTGATTGCGGTAGGTTGTGTATGGCACTGGTGCATGTTCTGTGTGTGTCGTGTACGGCTGCGAGTGCCTTGTATTAGCTTTTTTTTTTTTTT
>NZ_JAAGPG010000662.1:0-3878 GCF_017104665.1 Burkholderia sp. Se-20378
TGCCGTCCGGCGCCCCGCGCACCCCGCCCAGGGCCCGGCCACGTACCGCCAACCGCGTACGTCGGCGAGTTCCGCAACCTTGCACGGGATCCGCATCAGCGCCACCGCGCCCCCGGATCGAAACAGGAGAAATCCATGCGAATTGCCCAGATCGCGCCGCTTTACGAAGCCGTTCCGCCGAAACTCTACGGCGGCACCGAGCGTGTCGTGTCCTACCTCACCGAGGCGCTCGTCGAACTCGGCCACGACGTGACCCTGTTCGCCAGCGGCGACTCCGTCACGTCGGCCCGTCTCGAGGCGGCCTGGCCGCGCGCACTGCGGCTCGACCCGTCGATCCGCGATTCGATGGCGCCCCATATGCGGCTCCTCGAAAAGGTCGCCCGGGTCGCGCATGAATTCGACGTGCTGCACTTCCACCTCGACTACCTGCCGTTCCCGCTGATGTCGCGCCTCGACACGCCGTACGTGACGACGCTGCACGGCCGCCTCGACCTGCCGGAGCTGCAGCCGGTGTTCGACGCGTTCCCGGACGCGCCGGTCGTGTCGATCTCGAACAACCAGCGCAAGCCGCTGCCGCAGGCCGCGTGGGCCGGCACCGTGTATCACGGGCTGCCCGACACGCTGCTCACGCCGCAGCCGGGCGTGAAGCCCGAATACCTCGCGTTCCTCGGCCGGATCTGCCCGGAAAAGCGCGTCGACACCGCGATCCGGATCGCCGCGCAAAGCGGGCTGCCGCTGAAGATCGCCGCGAAGGTCGACAAGGCCGACGCCGACTACTTCAAGGAAGTGATCGAGCCGCTGCTCGGCGAGGCGCACGTCGAATTCATCGGCGAGATCAACGAGGCGCAGAAGCCCGCGTTCCTGTCCGGCGCGAAGGCGCTGCTGTTCCCGATCGACTGGCCGGAGCCGTTCGGCCTCGTGATGATCGAGGCGATGGCTTGCGGCACGCCGGTCGTCGCGTTCAACCGTGGCTCGGTGCCGGAAGTGATCGAGGACGGCGTGACCGGCTTCATCGTCGAGGACGTGCAGGGTGCGGTCGGCGCACTGCACCGGATCGACAGCCTGTCGCGCACGGCCATCCGCGAACGCTTCGACACGCGTTTCAGCTCGAAGGCGATGGCGCAGCGTTATGTCGAAACTTACGAATCGCTTTGCGCGGGCACCCGTCAACCGGCATTGCGCCGGGTCGCCGGCGCCTGACACGGAATTCCGCGAGGAAATATTCCGTAATCAAATCCGCGCCGAAATCGGCGCGCAAAACAAAAGAGCCGCATCTCGATGCGGCTCTTTTGTTTGGGTTTTCGGTCATTCGATGACGAAACGATCGCGGTTTTTACCGACGATCCAATTCGGCGGCTTGCCTCGCCCGCTCCAGGTCGCGCCCGACTTCGGATCGCGGTATTTCGGGGGTAGCGGCGCCTTCTTCGGCGGACGCCCGCGCTTCGCTCGCTCCGCGAAGCCCAGATCCTGGGCAGTCAGCCCATATTCGGCAATCTTTTGCTGGACTTCCGCAATCACCGCCGCCACTTCCTGGCGGCGCACATCGTCCGCCTGGGCCTGCAGATCGGCGATCTGCGCCTTGAGTTTCGCGTATTGAGACATTTTTCGACTCCCCTTTTCGATGATGCGGCCCCGGCGAATCCGGCCGGGACACCAACATCCGTTACGCCATCCGCACTGCCGCCCTGCCCTTCAAAAATAATGCTGTCATCTTTAACCGATTCGGCTATATCGAGAATGCGGACTTATTCTAATAAAAGGCATTCGTCAGCTATTCAAATTTAACAATCGTTGACCCTCCTCGACCCGATTCATTTCCTATAATCCAGACCAATTCCGGGTGACGGTTTAAATCCGTCTCGTCGTCCGGTTGTCTTCAATCCACTTGACCAAGGTCCTTACATGAATCTTTCTCAGCGTCTCGCTGCAGAGGTATTCGGCACGTTCTGGCTGGTGCTCGGCGGGTGCGGAAGCGCCGTGCTGGCCGCCGCCTTTCCGGGCCTCGGCATCGGCTTTGCCGGCGTCGCACTTGCCTTCGGCCTGACTGTGCTGACGATGGCATTCGCAATTGGCCACATTTCGGGCTGCCACCTGAATCCGGCGGTGAGCGTCGGCCTGACGGTCGCCGGCCGCTTTCCCGCACGCGATCTCGTGCCGTACATCGTCGCGCAGGTGGTCGGCGCGACGCTCGGCGCATTCGTGCTGTACCTGATCGCGACCGGCAAGCCGGGCTTCGACGTCGTCGGCAGCGGCTTTGCGACGAACGGCTTCGGCGAGCGCTCGCCCGGCCACTACGCACTCAGTGCGGCGTTCATTTGCGAAGTCGTGATGACGGGCTTCTTCCTGTTCGTGATCCTGGGCGCCACCGACAAGCGCGCGCCGGCCGGCTTTGCGCCGATCGCGATCGGCCTGTGCCTGACGCTGATCCACCTGATCTCGATTCCGGTCACCAACACGTCGGTGAACCCGGCCCGCTCGACCGGCCCCGCGCTGTTCGTGGGCGGCGACGCGATCGGCCAGCTCTGGCTGTTCTGGGTGGCACCGATCATCGGCGCGGTACTCGCCGGGATCATCTATCCGCTGGTCGCGGGGCGTGACGACGCCGTCGACCTGTTGCCGGCATCGGCTCGCACAAGCGAATAAAACACTACGGGGTCAAGCGAGCAGAGCAGCGAGCCTCACGCTGTCAAAGAAGATCGAGGCAGGTAATTTCGACGGGCGCCACTGGCGCCCGTTTTTCATTTCCGCTCCGGCAGGACGCTCAGGATGCGGCGACGTTGTCTTCAAGCGAGAACAGCGTGCGCAGGTGGCGGGCGACGCCGGCGTCGAAGTTGTTGCCGATCCGCGGGATGTGCGGGAGCCGCGCAACCAGGTCGGGGTTCGCGTTGTTCATCATGAACGCGTGGCCGGCGGTTTCGAGCAGGTCGATATCGTTCATGTTGTCGCCGAACGCGATGCAGTGGCCGGTGTCGACGCCGAGCCGCGCGAGCACCGAGCGCAGCGCGCGGCCCTTCGACACGTTCGCGGTCATCACTTCGAGGCAGTCGGGCAGCGAGTACGTGACGTACAGCGCATCGCCGAAGCGCACGCGCATCTGCTCGGCGACGACCGCCAGATCGGCCGGATCGCCGATGTACAGCACCTTCGCGATATCCGCGCCGTCATGCGCGGGCATGTCGATCACGTCGTAGTGGAAGCCCGAATCCTGGTGGAATTCGAGCAGGTGCGGCGCATCGCGGTCGATCAGCCAGCCCTGGTCGGTGAACAGGTTGACGATCACGCGGCCGTGCGCGCCGACGATGTCCGGCTGCACGAGGCCGCGGACGATCGCCGGATCGATGTCCTGCGCGTGGATCGTCGTGTCGTCCGGCGCGTGCACGCGCGCGCCGTTCGACGTGATCAGGTACGGCCGGATGCCGAGCACGTCGCGAATGCCGGCGACGTCCGCGTAATGGCGCCCGGTGGCGATCACGAACTGCAGGCCGTCGCGGTCGAGCCGACGGACGGTGTCGATCGTGTACGGATCGAGCTGGTGGTCGCTGTTCAGCAGGGTACCGTCGAGATCGGTGGCGATGACTTTGTACATGGGACGGGAGAATGGCGCTCAGGGCTCTGCGGAACGGCCATTCTAACGTCGTGCCCGGTTGCCCGCCGGACGGTTCCCGGTCGATCGCCGCCACCGGCCCGGGTGCGGTGCGCGTTCAACCACCACCGAAACGCCGTCAGCGCCCTTCCGCGGCCCGCAGCGCCTGCAGCGCGAGTTGCAGCGCGCCGTGCGCAGAATCGTCGAGCGGCGCGCGCAGCCGCCCGGCGTGCGATCGGAGGAGCGGCGTGCAGGGGAAGAGGGGGCGACACAGCGGAGATCTCGGCGGGCGCCG
>NZ_JAAGPG010000066.1:0-27437 GCF_017104665.1 Burkholderia sp. Se-20378
CGCGGCGCCTGCGTGCCGACCATCACGGTCGACGCCGACGCGTAGCCGCCGACGAGCCCCGCGAGCAGCCGCAGCGCGACGAGTTCGACCACGTTGTGCGCGACGCCGATCAGCGACATCACGATCGCCATGCCGATCGCCGCGCGCACGAGCATCGGCTTGCGACCGAAGCGGTCCGCGAGGCGGCCCCACAGCGGCGCGGTGACGGCCGTGCCGAGAAACGTCGCGCCGAACGCGATGCCCGACCACTGGATCACCGCCGACTGCGTATCGACGCCGAGTTGTCGCACGTACAGCGGCAGGAACGGCAGCAGCATGCTCAGGCTGACGAGCGTCGTGAACGAGCCGAACACGCACACGGCGAGATTGCGCCGCCAGTAGCGCGTGTTGCGTTCGGCGTAGCTGGCCACGGGCCGTTCGGCCAGGGCCGCCGTGGGTGCAGGCGAGATCGTGCTCATTGCGCTCTCCCCGTCGCGGTCAGCGGTGCGGGAAGCCCCTGCGTGACCAAGATTGCCGATGACGGCACGCATGCGGAACGGGCCATGCCGACGCCGGGCCCCATGTGGTGCGTCAGTTCGAACGCACGGGCGCGAGGCTGGACGGAAAGCGCTTGATGCATGTTGACCTCCATTCGCTGAACGGGCGCCACGCGCGTCCGTTGATTGAAGGAAGTCTAGATTGAGCCGATTGTCGAGAGAATCCCCGTCATGCGAAAGCCATTCTTCCGCATTTCGGTTCAATCGTCGTCGGTAATGGCCGCCAGCTGCGCGAAGTGCTCGCGCAGGCGCGGTGCCGCGAAATCGACGAAGGCACGTACTTTCGGTACTGAAAGGCGTCCGTAAGGCGTGACGAGATGGATCGGCAGCGGCGCGTGTTCGCTGTCGCGCAGCACGATCCGTAGCGCGCCGTTCCGTACCGGTTCTGCGACGTGATAGGAAAAGAGCCGCGTGACGCCGTGGCCTGCGACAGCCGATGCGACTGCGCCGCGGATCGTGTTGATGATGAAGCGCGGCGAGAACTGGACGACCTGCGGCAGTGCCGATGGCGTGGACGGCGGGAAGCTCCACGAATCGAGGCCGAAGTGCGTCATCGAGATGATCCGGTGCTGCGCGAGATCGGCCGGCGTCTCGATGGCCGGATGCTTCGCCAGGTAAGCGGGCGACGCCACGACGACCCGCCGCACCGCGCCCACCGGAATCGCGACCAGCGTCGAATCGGTCAGGTGCGCAATGCGCAGCGCGACGTCCATCCCTTCGTCGATCAGGCTGACGGGGCGGTCGAGCAACTGCAGTCGAATCGACACGGCCGGATGGCGCTCGATGAATTCGTCGAGGAGCGCGCGCAGCACGTCTTCACCCGCGGCGACCGGTGCGGTGACCGTCAACAGGCCGCGCGGCGCCGAACGTTCGTCGGCGACCAGCATGTCGGCTTCCTCGAGATCGGACAGGATGCGCCGGCACGCGGCCGCATAGCGTTCGCCGGCTTCGCTCAACCGGATCGTTCGCGTCGTGCGATACAGCAGCGCGGTGCCCGTGTGTTCTTCGAGAAACGCGATCGCGCGGCTGACGGCCGCCGGCGATCGGCCGAGCTTCCTGCCCGCGCCCGCGAGGCTGCCCTCGTCCAGCGTGGCGACGAACACCTTCATCGCATCGATTCGATCCATGGCGTGTCAGCGGGCGCGAGCGGTCGTGTAGTGGGCGGTGGGCAAGCGAGCGTGCAGTCTACCGCACGCGGGCGCGGCGTCTGGCCGGGGACGTTGCGCTGCCGGCTTTGGTCCTACAATGCGCGAACGAAGAAACCGCACGAACGGCCGTCGCGCCATGATGTTCATCGAACGTCGTGTCCGACATTCAAGCGGCGCCGCCGAACCACGAACAGAACAGCACGGCATTCATGAAAAGAAGAACGTTTCTCGCGCTGCCTGCGATGGCGGCGTCCGGCATGCTGGCTGGCTGCAGCGATACTTTCCGTGTGACCCCGAGCGCGATGCGCGTCACCGGCTATCGCGACACGTTGTCTGCATTTCTGGTGACTGCGGACGGGAACAGGCTCGTCGTGCTCGGCACGCAGTGCCACTACGTTTTCGATCTGCCGCGTAACTTTTCCGTGGCGCTCGCGGCACCCGGCCGCGCCAGCCCGAACATCCATTTCGTGGCTTTCGAGACTGACCGAGGCCTGACCACCGCGGACTACTGGTTGCGGCTTTCTCGTGACGACGCACCGCGTGGCTCCGCGCTTCGCGAACGCGCGCTCGCAACCGGTTTCCGGGCCCAGGGCGACGCGCTGGAGGCGGCCGGCACGATCATCGGCATGAACTTTCAACCGAACGACGTCATGCTGTCGTCGATTCCGCAGGTGCCGGGTCATCCGTACGACGTCGAGATCAGGGAGCGTTCGGTAGTGTTCGGCCAGAGCGTGCTACCGCGCTCGCCGGTCAGGATGACGGCCGATGGCAGGGTGAGCCTGGCCGGCGCCCCGCTGACGCCGATTGCGGTCACGGCATTCGACGTCGTGGCGAAGTCGAATCGGCGGGCGCCGTGACGTTTCCTGCACGCAACGCGTGGCGACGAACACGTTCATTGCATTGCATCGATTCGATCCGTCGCCTGATCGGAACGGACGTGAGCGGTCGCAAGACTGGCGGTCTGCAAGCGCGCGAGCAGTCTGTCGCACACGGGCGCGGTGCTTTGCCCGGGGGATACTGCGCGAGCCGTTTTGGCCCTACAATGCGCAAGCGAAGAAACCGCATGATCGGCCGTCAGGGTGCCGCGTTCATCGAACGCAGCGTCCGACATTCAAGCGGTTCCGCTGAATAACGAACAACATCCAACCAGCACACATGAAAAGAAGAACATTTCTCGCGCTGCCCGCCGTGGCAGCGTCCGGCATGCTTGCCGGCTGCTCCAATTTCGGTCCCGTCACCAAGGCGTGGATGAAGGATTCGGAATACGACGAAACCTTGTCGACGTTCCTGATTACCGCAGACGGCAAGCAGCTCGTCGTGCTCGGCAAGAAGTATCACTACATCTTCGAGATGCCGCCGAGCCTTGCGACGGTGCTCAATGCCCCCTATCGCCCCAAGATTCACACGGCGTTCAACGATTTCGAGGCGCACGGCGACGCGATCACCGGTCAATACACGATGCGGCTGGATTACTCGGATGCACCGGCCGGCTCCGACGTGCGCGAACGTGCGCTCGCGGACGGTTTCAAGAAGGACGGTGGCTACCTGGAGTCGGAAGGCAAGATCAGCGGCAAGCGCTATCTGCCGAACGACGTCACGCCTTCGTCGGTCCCGCAGGCGTTCAATCGTCCGTACGAGGTCACGGTGACGGACAAGCTGACGGCGGTCGGACGCGGCGCCAAGCTGGCGTTGTCGCCGATCGCGATGGCGGCCGATGGCGCGTTGGGCCTGCTCGGCCTCGCCCTGTTCCCGATCGCGCTCACCACATTCATCATCGTGGCGAGTTAAGGCGGAACCGGCGATGAAATCTCCCGCCCGAAACCTGTTCAGGATCGGCTGCGCGGCCGCCTGTCTCGCCTTCACGCAACACGCCTTCGCCGAAAGCGACTGGGACGCCGCACGCCATGTCCGTACCGACTGGGTGTTCGCGTCGATGAAGGAAAGCGACGTGCGGCCCACGCTCGATCGCGCGCTGAAGGACCAGGCGCGCTGGGCCGACCAGCCCGGCAATGCGCCCGATGCAGGCGCGTTCCACTGCACGAAGCTCGCGTTGCCGCCGCCGTCGGCCGAAGCGCAGGCCGCGTTCGACGCGGCGCCGTCGCCGCGCGGTCGCGACGCCGACAAGGCGTATGCGAAGGCCGCGTCGCTCGGTTCGTGGCGTGCGGCCGCGCGCCTGGCGAGCAGTTCGCTCGACGATGAGGATTGGGAAGGCGCGCAGCCGGCGATCGCTTGGCTGCTCGTTCATCACGTGCCGGCCGGCTACAACAAGCTCGCGGATGTCCTGCAGGCGATGTCGGGCTACGACGGCGAAACGCCCGGCGAGGGCATGAGCGGCATGATCGCGTCGCTGCGGTGGCGCGCGGCGCGCGAAGGCGATCCGGTCGCGCAGATGGAGATGGCCGATCTGTTCGAAAAGCTCGGCAAGACCGATCTCGTTACCGAACTGCGCGCTTGCGCGACGCAGCAGAATCCATCGCTGAAATGAAGCGAGCCGGTACGCCGCGGTGAGTTGCGGCGTACCGGCTCGTGTCGTGACGCTGTCGCATCAGACTTCGTACCGCACCGCGTGCGCTTCGGTCGGCAGCGGCAGATCCCAGCGCAGCAGCATCGCCTCGAGCGCGCGATTCGTCAGCGACGTGTCGCGCCGCGCATTGCGACGCAACAGTTCGGCACGCGGCTGTTCGAGGTAGACGAGCGTCACGTCGGCGTTGTACGCAAACAGCAGATCGAGCGTCTTCTTGCGCATCAGCGGCGACAGGTTCGTCGCATTCCACACGAACGGCTTCTGCGCGCGCAACAGCGCCTTCGCGGCGTCGACCGCATGGTGCGCGACGGCGCCCTCGTTCTGCCCATGACGCAGCCCCAATGCATCGCGCGCATCGTCGAACGACACGACCGGCAGATCCGGATGATGCCGCGCGACCCACGTGTTCTTGCCCGACGCGGGCAAGCCCGACATCACGACGACCTGCGAGCCCGGTGTACGGAACAGCGGATAGTCGGGATGCACGTCCGCGCCACGGAAGTAGCTGAGCGCGGTGTGCGCATCGGCGAATGCACGCGGCTGGCCGTAACAGCCCTCTTCCCTTGCCAGTTCACGCAACAGTTCGATGTTGTCGAGCACGCGCTGCGTGTCGTCGCAGATGCGCCCGCGAATGTCGGCTTCGGCGAGCAGGCACAGCAACGGCAGGCTGACCTGCCACGACAGCTCGCGCGCGATGAACTCGGGCGCGCCGCGGCGTGACCCGCTCATCGCGAAGAACGGCACCTGGTGGACCGCGATCATCCGGCAGATCGCCTCACGCACCGCGAACGGCACGCCGGCATCCCACAGGGCGATCCGTGCATCGATTGCGCCCTTGCGCGAGTGGCCGGGATGGCCGATCGCGCCGGTAACGGGATCGACGACGGTCGTGCTGTACTTCGCGATGTCGTGCAGCAGCGCGGCCAGGAACACGATCTCCTGGTCGGCGCGCGACGCGGCCTGGTATTCGGGCAGTGCCAGCAGCGCATCGATCACCATCATCGTATGCGTCCACACGTCGCCTTCGCCGTGGTGCGCGGGCTCTTGCTGCGTCGCTTTCGCGTGTTCGAGCGCGGGAAACGCCGCGAGACACGCGCGATAGTCCGGCAGCCGGCCGGGTGCAGGCACGAGCGCCTGCAATTGTTCGTACTTCATGATCAAGACTCCTCTCGAAACGGCGCTCGGCCGTTCCGCATTCATTCATTCGGGTGCGCAGCGCGGCGCGATGTCCACGTGACCGTCGGGCGCGGCGCATACAGGTCGACACCCGGCGCGAGCAGGTTCGGGATGAACGGCTGCTCCGAGTGATGGCGCGCCGATTCGAGAATGGCCTGCACGAAATCGTGGCGCACCCACTTCAGGCGCGCGGTCGTCGTGTCGTCCGTCTCGACCTTCACATAGAGCCCTTCGGAGCGCTCCGACTTGTCGCACTGCTGCCATGCACGCGCAAGATCGAGCCCCTGCCGCCGCACGGTTTCCTCGAACGCGCGACGCCAGTCCGGCGTCTTCGCGAGCGACGGACCGAGCATGGCCTTCAGGTCCGCGAGCCGTGCCGGCGCGACGCCTTCGTACAGCACGGGCACCGACAGCACCGGCCCGTCGGCGAGCAGCGCGCGGCGCGCGGGTGTCGACAGGAAACGGCCCGTTGCACGGTCGAACACGTCGAACTCGAAGAAGTGATGCGGCAGCGCGTCGTAGAACACCGCGTGCTTCTTGCTCATCGTCTCGCCGTACATCACGTAGCGATCGCCGAGGCGGTCGAGCAGCCAGCCCGCGTGGGCAGCGGCCCAGGTCTTCACGAACCCGAACTGCCGCTCGCGGCCGCCGCCGGCCAGATAGTGGCCGCGCGATTGAAGCAGCAGTTCGCCCGCCGGGCTGAAACTGATGCCCGTGTTCGCGCCGTCGAGCTTTTCCTCGACGACGAGATGGGCGCCCGCGAGGGTGCGATAGGGAACGTGGTCGTGACCTTCGTCGCCGTCCTGCAGGCGCGAGCCTTCAAGGTGCGGCGTGCGCGGGTAGCGAGCGAGGTCGAGCGATTGCGCGTAGGCGCGAAAATCCAGCGTCATGGTCTTTCTCCGGAAACATCAGAAAAAGCCGACGACGTGAACGAACGATGGGGGTGCGTTACGGTGTCAGTGCGTGTCCGGGCGCGGCCCTGCGATCACTGTTCCGGCGCCGCGAGGCAGACGGAAACGGGCAGGACGACACGCGGCCGGGACGGCAGTCGTCGGCGTATCAGGCGAAGGGACGAACGTTTGCGGGCACTTGGATCACCGATTCGATGAGGGTTCAGGGATGAAGCAGGCGGATGCTACGAAACGGTTTTTGCGCTGTCAAGCGTGGTCGGGTACGGCCGTTGCGGTTGTCGGCGTGGGTCGAATGCCTGTTGCGGCGTGCCGTGCGCGCCATCGACCCGGGAATGATCTGGATTCCTATGTGTGTGTTTTTCGCCACATCGAGCGATGATTCGATGGGCAACGCCGCGCTACCCGCTTGCTGCGCCCGTCGCGTGCATGCTAGAGTCGCCGCCATTCCGATCAACCCCTCACTCGCAAGGAGAAAAAATCATGACGTCACGCCAACACTCCTCCCGTCGCGGGTCGTAGTTCGGGTTTTTCGCGTCCGTTCGTTTCATCGTTCACGCCAAGCAGCACCACGCATCGCCATTTCGGCGATGAGCCGGATCGTTCCGATCCGGTCGTGCCGCCCTCTTCCCGACTTCCGATGTCGGGCAGCGCATGGTTGCGCTGCCTGCGCCAAGGCCCGCCGTTCACTTCTTTCATCGAACGGAATCCTCCATGGGCAATTCCATGCAATACCTGGGCGAGCGCATCACGTTGTGCGCTTGCGCCACCACCTGGATCGAAGGTGAGGCCATCCGGCAGCTCGAACATGCTGCCACCCTCCCTGGCATGCGGCGCGTCGCCGGCATGCCCGATCTTCACCCTGGACGCGGCTACCCGGTTGGCGCCGCGTTCTTCTCGACGGGCCAGCTGTATCCGGCACTGATCGGCGGCGATATCGGCTGCGGGATGGCGTTGTGGCAAACCGCGCTCGATGCGCGGCGCGTCAGCGCGTCGAAGCTCGCAGGCCGGCTCGGCTCGATCGACGCCACGCCCGATGCAAGCTGGCAGCCGCTCATTGCGGCCGCCGGGTTCGCGGATCACGCGTACGCGGCATCGCTCGGCACGATCGGCAGCGGCAATCATTTCGCGGAAGCGCAGCGGATCGACGCGGTGTACGACACCGATGCCGTCCAGGCGCTCGACCTCGATCCCGATCGCCTGCTGTTGCTCGTGCATAGCGGGTCGCGCGGCTTCGGCCAGTCGATCCTCGAACAACACATGCGCGCGCACGGCTACAACGGCCTCGACGACACGGATGCCGCGTGCACGGCGTACCTCGCGCGTCACGATGCGGCGTTGCGCTACGCGATCGCGAATCGCGACCTGATCGCGCGGCGCATGCTGGCCCGCTGGCGCACCGATGGCCGATGCGTGCTCGACGTGAACCACAACCTGGTGAGCCGGGCGACTGTCGACGGCGAGCCGGGCTGGCTGCATCGCAAAGGCGCGACGCCGGCCGACGCGGGGCCGGTCGTCATTCCCGGGTCGCGCGGCGACTACAGCTACCTTGTCGCGCCGGTGCGGCCCGACGATGCGGACAGCCTGGCGTCGCTGGCGCACGGTGCGGGCCGCAAGTGGGCGCGTGGCGATTGCAAGGGGCGCCTCGAACGGCGCTTCACGCCGTCGCAGCTCACGCGCACGCCGCTAGGCAGTCACGTGATCTGCGAAGACCGCGAACTGCTGTACGAGGAAGCGCCGCAGGCCTACAAGCCGATCGACAGTGTCGTCGACGCGCTCGAAGCGGCCGGCCTGCTGCGCAAGCTGGCTCGGCTCGCGCCGGTGCTGACCTACAAGACGTCCGGGGAGGCCGGCCGATGCTGATGCAGATTTCTTCGGCGCACGGCCCGCTCGAGTGCCAGCTGGCCGCGGCCAATGCGCTGCGGCGCCTGCAGGCGGAAGCCGACGCGCAGCGTGTCGTCGTCACGGTGCTCGATGCGCAGCCGGGCGAACGGCCCGGCACGCTGCGTTCGGCGCTGCTCGATCTCGACGGCGCCGGCGCGCAGGCGCTGGCGGACCGCTGGACCGGCACGCTGCAATGGATTTGCGCGAGCCCGTACCGGTTGCGCCATCCGCGCAAGAACTGGTTCATCGGCGTCGCGCGCTGTGCCGACGCGCAGCCGCTGCCGGAAGGCGACGTGCGGTTCGAAGCGATGCGCGCACGCGGGCCGGGCGGCCAGCACGTGAACAAGACGAGCTCCGCGATTCGTGCGATTCATGTCGCGACCGGCCTGTCGGTGCGCGTGGAAAGCGAACGCAGCCAGCACGCGAACAAGCGCCTGGCGCTGCAGTTGCTGCAGGTTCGACTGCAGCAGGAGGCCGACCGTCACGCGTCCGATGCGCGCCGGCAGCGGCGGATGCAGCACTTTGCGCTGGAGCGCGGCAACCCCGTGCGCGTGTTTCACGGGGCGGCGTTCGTGCCGGCCGACTGAGCACGCACGCCTGGCCGCCGGCGGTTGTTGCGCCGGCGGTCACGCAAGCGGCGTCATGGTTTTCCCGGCCTGCCGGTTGCGCCAGCGCGCAACCGGTTCCGGTGCATGACCGCGCGCCAGGCAGGCTGCACGGGCCTGCCGCGCGCCTGCCGGCTGCCGCGTGTTCCGGACCCTTTCTGCGCAGGAAAGGACGCTTGAAACATCCGCAATTATCACGTGCCGCGGATTTGCCCACCATGTGTCGGACGATCGGTACAGCCCGCCTATCCGGCCCTTTCACGGCCCCGCGGTGCCTGCCGCCACGTCGTGCGACCGGGCGCATCGCGCCGGTCGCGAACGGCCGGGCCTTGCGCCACGGCGTATCGATAATCAGGAGACACGATGAACAGCCATTCCCTCGATCTCGGCGGCAACGCGGGCGGACCCGCGTCCGCACGACCGCCGGCCGCTGCCGCCGGCGTCGGCGCCGATGCGTCGGCCCTCCCCGCCCGTCGCGTCACGCTCGGCGATTTCATGGACGACTTGCCCGTCGGCGCGTTGCACCGGTTCGTCGTCTGGGTGATCGGCATCGGGTTGTTCTTCGACATGTACGAGATCTTCCTCGTCAGCACGATCGGTTCCGCGTTGCAGAACGAGTACGGGCTGAGCCGCCAGAGCACCGACTTCAAGCTGCTGCTGGCCTCGGCGTTCATCGGCATGTTCGTCGGTGCGATGTGCCTCGGCAGCCTCGCCGACCGCATCGGCCGGCGCAAGGCGTTCCTGCTGACGCTCACGTGGTACAGCGCGTTCTCGCTGGTCGGCGCGTTTTCGGTGAATGCCGACATGCTCGTTGCGTGCCGGTTCCTGACCGGCATCGGCGTCGGCGCGATCTATCCGGTTGCCGACAGCTTCCTGTCCGAGATCCTGCCGAAGGAAAAGCGCGGCAGGCTCGCCGCCTGGGCCTATACGACTTCCTATGTCGCGGTGCCGCTCGTCGGGTTCCTCGCGCTGTGGCTGAACCCGTTGCATGTGGGCGGCGTGGCCGGCTGGCGCATCATCCTCGCGATCGGCAGCCTCGGCGCCGTGTATGTGATGCTCGTCCAGCACCGGTTGCCGGAGAGCCCGCGCTGGCTGCTCGCGCAGGGGCGCACCGCCGATGCGCATGCTGCCTTGCGACGATTCGCGGAAGGCACCGGCGTGAGCGTGCCCGAGCAGTTCGCGGAACCGGTCGAGCCGCAACGGCCGCTCGGGCTCGGCGAGCGTATCGCACTGCTGCGGCGCGAACCGTACGGCGCGCGCTACCTGATGCTCGCGATCTTTCACCTGTTTCAGGGTTTCGGTTATTACGGGTTCGGTACGCTGGCCGGCACGGTCGTCAAGAGCCGCGGCTTCGACGTGACGGACAGCACGCTGTTCATCGCGCTGTCGTTCATCGGCTATCCGGTCGGCTCGCTGCTGTCGATTCCGCTGCTCAACTGGATCGAGCGCCGCACGCTCGTGATCGTGTCGATCCTGTCGATCGCCGTGTTCGGGCTGTGCTTCGCGTATTCGGGCAATACCGTGCTGATCGTCGGCTTCGGGTTCCTGACGACCTGCGCGTCGAACGTGTTCAGCAACGCGTATCACGTGTATCAGGCGGAGATTTTCCCGGCGCGTGTTCGTTCGACGGCGATCGGCAGTACCTATGCGCTGTCGCGCATCGTCAGCGGCGTGCTGCCGTTCATGTTGTTGCCGGTGCTTGGCAGCTATGGCGCGGGTGCGATGTTCGGGGTGATCTCGGTCGCGCTGGGTATCGTCGCGGTCACGCTGCGTGTGCTCGGGCCGCTGACTACGCGGCGTAGTCAGGACGAGATCAATCCGGTTTGAGCGGTTGCCGATGAGGGGGCGCGGGGGCGCGTTCCTTCATCATTATTGAGCGGTCACTGCCACGCAACTAGGCCGCGGTCGCGACCACAACGGGCTGGCAGTAACCGGTAGTGTCAGGCGAGAGCACGCGGACATGCTCGAAGCGGGCGTTTCGCATGTGAGCCGCCAGTTCATCACGCGTGATGCCGCGGTAGCGACCGATGAAATGCTTCGATTGCCAGTGACCGTCGCTGGTAGCCTGCGTGATGTAGAGATGAACGGTGTAACGCCGATCATTGTGCCAATCCCATACCTGATGCCTTCTCCCAGTCATCGAAAATCAGATGATAGGAACTGGCCATATCGTCGTAAAAGAGATCGGGAGGAGAGTTCATGGCGAGCTAGCGCGAAAGGGACTCGATCGGGATGGGCGTCGACATCACAAGGCGGTAGATGTCGCTGACGCAATTGGCAACGTGATCAACCGCCTCCTTGAAGCCGTTCGGACATCCGGGAAGCGGAGGATCGACGCAACATCAGATCTCGACAGTGATCGACCGCATGACGACCCCAGTGCCGCCCGCCATCAATCGCGAGATCTTGCCGCCGTCGACATCGAGGATGACCTTGATGACGCTCGGCGAAGGATGCTGCATCAAGTGCCCTTGTTCAATGGCCATTTCCGTGACGCCTGCCCCCATCCGGTCGTATAGCAGGCACGCCAGCGGCCCGGCTGCGGTTCCGGTCGCCGACTCTTCGGCAATGCCGAAACGCGGCGCGAACATGCGGGCGCCTGCATGGCGCCCGGGTATTTTCGTCGTCGTCGAGAATACGTAATAGCCGATCAGATCAAGCTCGTCGCTGATCGATTCAATCGCGTGCTGGTCCGGACGAATTGCAGTCACGGACTGCTCGTCGGGCAACGCGATCATCAGAAAGCTGTTGCCGGTGTTGACGACAGTCGGGCTTTCGACGCCATGGATTTGGGCAGTCGATACGCCCAGCGATTGCGCGATTCTTGCGGATAGCGGGGAGTCTGCGTCGATTGAACGATAGGTTGGGGAGCGCTGCTCCATCAGAACGGTATCGCCATCGATCACGATGTCTCTGCATCCGTCGATCGTCTCTTTCGACGACTTGCCGTCGCCTACCCTGCCGAGTTCTCTCAAGAGCGAAAATGTGGCGATCGTGGCGTGGCCGCAATGAGCGATCTGCCGCGTCGGCGTGAAAAATTCCAGCTTGACCGTCGCGATATCCGATTTCGACACGAATGCGGTTTCCGACAATGCGGCCTGCTGGGCGACATGCAGCTTCTGGCCTGCCGTCAGCGCATCGGCATCAATCACCACGCCTGCAGGATTGCCCCCGACTCTTCCGTCCGTCAAAGCATTGACGATTTGAACCTCAACTCGCACTAGTCCTCCCAATGGACGAAACTCAAACGAAGGGCGACGAACACATACGTTCGTGTCGATGATCGTCGATCTTACGGTCGGCGCCGACGGGCTGCAACCGGCCGATGCGGTGCAATCGGCGAGACCTGCCAACCGGTACTTTCCTGCCTGGTTGTTGCTCGTGGTGGCTGTTCCTTGCAGCTGGATATCGTCCCCACACCACGTCGCCCGCATCCGCTTGCCGTTGACCAGACATTGGGATCAATACGGCTCACCGGTTTTGTGTTCGAAAACCCATTGGCCAGTTGAATTCATCACCGCGACCAGGTCGTCGCTTGCATAGCTTACTGCGTCCCCCGCGACTCTACTGCCGACCTCGATGATCGTGGCATCACGCGTCGAATTGTTTTGTATGTGGTGCGGCGCGCCGTTCGCGCGAAAGCCGGCGCACATTCCCGGCTGCATCTGATACTGATCGTCGCCGACGTAGAGCGTGACTTCGCCGCTGAGGACGTACACCCACTCGTCCTGTTTCGAGTGTTGATGATGTAAAGCGGACACCGCGCCCGGACTCAAGGTCGTCAGGTTCACACCAAACTGACTCAAGCTGAACGGATCGCCAAGCGGTTTCTTCTCTCGCCCCGCCATGCGAGATGCGAACGGCTCCGGGTAGTTTGAAGGTTTTGTGCGCGGCGCGGCATCGGCGGCAACCATGCAGGCTTCGAGTGGGTTCATTCGCAATCCCCGTTCAGTCGACATTGACAGACGGAATCTTGTGAATTCACGAGCGGGACGTCAATCTTGATTGGAATAATCAACCTGTCTGCGATTGACCGTGTCCCGCAATCACTTTGATGATCTTTGAATTCTCGATGCATCGTGTCGGAGACAGGGACTCGGAGGCAGCCCCGCCTCACCGCGCCGACATGAAATCGAACAGTTTCGCGATATCGGTCGTCAGCACGGTACCCGCCTTCACCCCCACCCACAGCGTGCGGGTTGCCCACGCGTCCTCGAGCTTCACGACCCCGAGCCGCGCCGCGCGCTCGCCGGTTACCGCATCGCGCGGCAGGATGCCGATGCCGAGCCCCGCCTCGATCATCCGGCTCACGCCGTCGAAATTCGATACCTGGATCCGCAGTTTCAGCGAGCGCTCGACCGCGAACGCGGCGTCGGTCATGCGCGCGAGCAGCGAACTGCCGTCGCTGAGCCCCACGTAGTCCTCGTCGAGCGTATCCGCGAAGCGGATGCTGTCGCGCGCGGCGAACCGGTGCGTGCGCGGCACGAGCAGCACGAGCTCGTCGCGCCGGTACTGCCGCCGTTCGATGCCGGGGGCCGGCACGTTGTCGGCGAACACGCCGAGATCGGCCTTGCCCGACGTGAGCGCGTCGACGATCTCGTGGCTCAACCGCTCCTCGAGGCTCACCTTGATGCCCGGATTGTCGGTGAGGAACGCGGCGAGATCGGCGGGCAGGAACTGGACGATCGCGGACGTGTTGGTCCACACGTGGATGTGGCCGCGCACGCCGGCGACGTAGTCGCTCATTTCGTGCGCCATCCGGTTGACCTGTTCGATCACCTTCGCCGCATGGTCGAGCAGCGCGCGGCCCGCGGGCGTCAGCTCGACACCGCGCGCATGCCGGACGAACAATGCACTGCCCGTCACGCTTTCGAGCTCGGCGATGCGCTTGCTGACCGCGGACAGCGTGAGCTGGCCATGTTCGGCCGCCTTCGTCAGGCTGCCGTGCTCGGCGACGAGCGCGAACACGCGCAGCGACTGCAGATCGAAATGAAGCGGGTTCACCATGTCGTGGGTCCTGGGAAAACCATGCCGGCGCATGCCGTCAGCGCGGCGGCCTGACGACGATCATACGCCCGGCCGATTCCGCGCGAAACGGCATGCCTAGCGTGGCGCGATCGACTGCAATGCGGTGAGCATCGCACCGTCCGGTTTCGCGAGATCGTCGAGCACATCGAAATGCTGCATGCCGGGGAGCCCGACGTGGACGATGCGTTCGCCGGCCGCATCGCACGCCGTCGCGTAGTCATGCGCTTGCCGGACGAGTTCGGGCAACTCGGCAGCGCCGACCGCAACGACCGTCGGCGCGCCGGGCCCGACATGGCCCAGCGGACTGTACGCTTCGACTTCGTGCGCGGTGAGCTGCAGCTTGTCGTTCAGGCAGCACAACGAGATCGGTTCGAGATCGACGAGCGGGCTGATCGCGAGCGCCGAGACGACGGCCGGATGCGCGCGGTGCACGGCCGTCAGGTGGCCGCCGGCCGAATGGCCGCTCAGGTGGATCGGCCGCTTCGCAGTGCCGAGGCCGTCGGGGTCGTTCGCCAGGTAGTCGAGCAGCGCGCCAATCTCGCCGACGATGTCGGTCATCGTCGCGACCGGCGCCAGCGTGTATTCGGCGAGTATCACGTCGAAACCGCGCGCGAGCGGCCCGCTCGCCGCGTACGCGAAATCCTCTTTCGCGCAGTGCTGCCAGTAGCCGCCGTGAATGAACACGAACAGCGGCGCATCGGGCTGACCGCACGTCAGCCAGTCGAAACGCTGCGCGGGTTGCGCGCCGTAACGCAGGTCGCGCCGGCCGGACGCACCTTCATGGAGCGTCGCACTGCGTGCCTGCATCGACGCCAGCAACGCCGGGAAATCGGGTACCACCTTCGTGTTCAGATAGGCGGCGTCGAGCGCCGCGCGGTCCATGCCGCGATAGAGGATCGTCATCGGGAATTGCCTGGGTCGGGTTGCGGAAGCGCGGACGCAACAAGCGTCGCGTCCGGTGCGAAGGCGGCTTCTCAGTCGCCGATGCATGCATTATCCGCAGCGCGGGTCGGGCCTGCTATCCGGAATCGGCGAGTGCGGAAACCGGCTGTCCGTTTTCGGCGGAAGATCGGTGCGGCATGCGGCCGCGCCGTGATCCGGTCCGCACACGCGCGTGCCAAGGCGCGATACGGCCGGCGGTGCGCCGGTGCTCAGATCAACTCGGAGATCTCGATCAGGTTCAGGTCGGGATCGCGCACGTAGACCGACCGGATCTTCTGCGTCGCGCCCGTGCGTTCGACGGGCCCTTCGACGATCGGCCATGCGACGCGCTTCAGGTGCGCAATCACGTCGTCGAGCGGCACCGACGCGATGAAGCACAGGTCGAGCGCGCCGGGCGCCGGCACATGCGCTTTCGGTTCGAACTCCGCGCCGCGCACGTGCAGGTTGATCTTCTGGTTGCCGAAGCGGAACGCGATCCGGCCGGCGCCGAAGGTTTCGAGCTGCATCTGCAGCACCTCGGTGTAGAAATGCTTCGTCTTGTCGGGATCGACGCAGGTCAGCACGAGATGGTCGAGGTGGTCAATCAGCGCCATGAGGTTTGCTCCTGTTCGTTGGTCATGAGAACGCGCGCTGCGCGGGCATGTCGCCGGCGTCCGCACGCGGCGGCGGATGAAGGTCCGAGCGGCGCCCGGCCTTCAGGATCTGGCTCGGCACGTCATGCCCGATCAGCGCGGGCAGCCGGGCCGACGCGGCCAGCACGGCCGCAAGATCGATGCCCGTATCGTAGCCGTCAAGTTCGAGCATGTGCACGAGTTCTTCGGTGCACGCGTTGCCGGTCGCGCCCGGCGCATACGGACAGCCGCCGAGCCCGCCGAGTGACGCGTCGAAGCGGTCGATTCCGGCGTCGAGCGCCGCGAGCGTGTTCGCGAGCGCCATCCCGCGCGTGTTGTGGAAGTGCAGCGTGAGCTGCAGCGCGCCGAAGCGCTCGCGTGCGCGTGCCGACAGGTCGCGCACCTGCGACGGAAACGCCATGCCCGTGGTATCGCACAGCGTGAAGCCATGCACGCCGAGATCCGCGAAGCGCTGCATCCACGCGAGCACGCCCTCGGCCGGCACGTCGCCTTCCATCGGGCAGCCCATCGCGGTCGACAGCGACACGTTGATCGCGACACCCGTGCCGCGTACCGCGTCGATCACGTCGCGCAACTGCGCGAACGACTGCTCGCGCGTCATCCGCAGGTTCGCGCGGTTGTGGCTTTCGCTCACCGACATCACGAGGTTCACTTCGTCGACGCCGCACGACAGCGCACGCTCGGCACCGCGCACGTTCGGCACGAGCACCGTATAGACGACGCCCGGTGCGCGCACGATGCCGTGCATCACGGCCTCCGCGTCGCGCAATGCGGGGATCGCCTTCGGCGACGTGAACGACGTGACCTCGATCTTCGCGTAGCCGCACGCGCTCAGCGCGTCGACGAGCGCGATCTTGTCGTCGGTGTCGACGAATGCCGCTTCGTTCTGGAAACCGTCGCGCGTCGCGACTTCGTGGAGGTAGAGCCGTTTGCGTTGTCCGTTCATTTGTCTTCTCCTGTTTCCGCTGCTTAGATCACACCGCGCGTGCGCCAGTCGCCGCGCGTCGCCGCATCGATGCCGAGCGATTCGAGTACCGCATCGGTATCCGCGCCGAGCGCGGGCGCCGCGTGTTCGATGCGCCCGGGCGTCGCACCGAGCTTCGGCACGATGCCGGGCACGAGTACGGGCGTGCCGTCGGGCAACGCAGCATCGACGAGCATGTCGCGTGCGCGGTAATGTGGATCGGCCGCGATGTCGGCCACGTCGTAGATGCGTCCCGACGGGATGCGCGCTTCGTTCAGCGCGGCCAGCACGGCGTCGAGATCGTGTTGCACGCTCCACTCGCCGATCGCCGCGTCGATGCGTTCGACCTGCGCGACGCGCCCGTCGTTGTGCGCGAGCGCCGGATCGTTGCCGAGGTCGGGCCGGCCGATCAGCTCCATCAGGCGCCGGAAGATGCTGTCGCCGTTGCCGGCGATCAGCGCGTACTTGCCGTCTCGGCAGCGGTACGCGTTGGTCGGTGCAATGCCGGGCAGGCTGCTGCCGGCCGCCTCGCGCACGGCGCCGAACGCCGAGTATTCGGGCAGCAGGCTTTCCATCATGTTGAACACCGACTCGTACAGTGCGACGTCGACGACCTGCCCCTTGCCGCCCTGCTGCTCGCGATGCCGCAGCGCGAGCAGCACGCCGATCACGCCGTGCAGCGCCGACAGCGAATCGCCGAGCGAGATGCCGACGCGCACCGGCGTGCGGCCGGGCTCGCCGGTCAGGTGTCGCAGGCCGCCCATCGCCTCGGCGATCACGCCGAAGCCGGGACGGTCGCGATACGGGCCCGTCTGGCCGAAACCCGACACGCGCAGCATCACGAGCCCCGGATTGATCGCGGACAGCGCGTCCCAGCCGAGCCCCCAGCCTTCGAGCGTGCCGGGCCGGAAGTTCTCGATCAGCACGTCGGTTTCCGCCACGAGGCGGCGCACGACGTCCTGCCCTTCGGGCGTGCGCAGGTCGAGCGTGAGCGAGGTCTTGTTGCGTGACTGCGCGGCCCACCAGACCGACGTGCCGTCGTGCAGCAGCCGCCATTTGCGCAGCGGGTCGCCGAGGCCGGGCGGCTCGACCTTGAGCACGTCGGCGCCGAATTCGGCGAGCATCCGGCCCGCGAACGGGCCGGCGATCAGTTGGCCGAGTTCCAGTACGCGGATGCCGTCCAGGGGGCGTGTCATGGCTGTCTCCGATGAAATCGTGTTGTCGATGACGGCGATCATGACGGCGTTCGCGCCCGGCGAAAATCGATCGATGCTCAACCAGCCTTTCCGAAACGGAAAGGCGCGCGCCGCGCCCCTTCACACAGGCGTTGCGTCAGCCTTTCCATCCGGGAAAGCGCGCTCGCGCAACGGTCAAACGACGGCGCGCGCGCCGCCGGCAGAATCGAACCCGTTCCGCGCCCGCCGGGCGCCTGTCAGCGAGACCCGCCATGTTTTCTGTTTCCTCTCCCGCGAAGATCGTGTTTCTCGATCGCGCAACGCAGTCGCCGCACACCGTGCTGAAGCCGTTCCCGTTTCCTCATGTGTTGCAGACCTTCGACCGGACGGCCGCGCACGAGATTGCCGCGCGCATCGGCGACGCGGACATCGTCGTGACCAACAAGGTGTGGCTCGACGGGGCGGCCCTTGCCGATGCGCGGCGCGTGCGGATGATCGCGATCGCCGCGACGGGCACCGACATCGTCGATCTCGACGCGTGCGCGGCGCGCGGCATCGTCGTGAGCAACATTCGCGGGTATGCGGCCCGCTCGGTGCCCGAGCACACGTTCGCGCTGATCTTCGCGCTGCGCCGCAGCCTCGTCGCCTACCGCGATGCGGTGCGTGCGGGGCGCTGGCTCGACAGCGGGCAGTTCTGCTTTTTCGATTATCCGATTCGCGACCTGGCCGGCGCGACGCTCGGGATCGTCGGCGACGGCGTGCTCGGGCGCGCGGTGGCCGGCATCGCGCGTGCGCTCGGCATGCATGTGCGGTTCGCGGCGCACCGCGATGCGTCAGGTGACGACTACGTGCCGCTCGACACGCTGCTGCGCGACAGCGACGTGATTACGCTGCATTGCCCGCTTACGCCTGCGACGCGGCACCTGATCGATGCGGCCGCGTTCGCGCGGATGGCGCGCCGGCCATTGCTGATCAATACCGCGCGCGGCGGGCTCGTGGACGAAAGCGCGCTCGTCGACGCGTTGCAGTCGGGGCAGATCGCGGGCGCGGGGTTCGACGTGGTCACGCAGGAGCCGCTGCCGGCCGCGCATCCGGTCCACGCGATCCTGTCGCATCCGGCATTCATCCTGACGCCGCACGTTGCGTGGGCGAGTGACGAAGCGATGCAGGCGCTCGCCGATCAGCTCGTGGACAATGTCGCCGCGTTCGTGGATGGCACGCCGCGGCATGTGGTGTGACATGCGCGGCGCTGGGCGCTGCGGCGTTGATTTGAACCGCGCAAACAGAACGGCCCCGCTCGATGACTCGAAGCGGGGCCGGCTGAATTCGGGGGCTGCTTACGCCAGCGACTCGGCACGTAACGGGTTCGTGCATCCGCCCTGGCTTGCGGCCGGTTTCCGAATTCCTGATGGGTGGTTCTACTTCAAGGAATCCGTACCGCCAGCGCTGCAGGGCCAGTCTGAAACTGAATGGGACGAATGCTGAAAACGTCCGTTTCGATAGCCGCGCGCCGCTATCGACGCGAATTTCAGTATGCCGACATCTCGACGCAAGGATCGACCTTGGACGGCGAGCAGATGACCGAGTACTTGGCGCTCTCGCGCATCAGCGCTTCGCCTTCGTGCAGCGCGATCTTGATCTCGGGGTGACGCTCGTACGCGAGGAATGCCGAGCACACGACTGCGGACATCACGACGAGGGAAAACACAAATTTTTCAAGGGTTTGGAAACGTTCAGGCATGGTTCGACCTATCTCTTAGGCCGTGATTATATCTCGAAATAAGGGTTTTCCCTATAACCCGGCCCGCATACCGAGGATGCGTTCGGTCTTTCGCGGGCCAGGTGCTCGCGCCCCTTTTTCGGTGAATCGGTGTCGGAACGCCTGTCATGCGCGTCGCATGGCGCCCTCCGGCGATGATCGTGCCGGCATGGGCGAGCGTATCGATGGCTTGATGAAACGGGACGAGTGCGGCCCGCAGGGACGAGGTCGTTTGCCCGCGGAATCAGGGAGAGTCGCGCCGCCGGCGCATCACTGCGGCGCCGACGCCCCACTCGCCGCGTTGCCGGGCCACGCCTTGCCGATCTCGTCGACCAGCGATTTCGCGGTGCCGGTCACGATCGCGGCGTCGACGCCAGACGTCTGCCACGAGCCGTCGGCGGCCTCCACGAAGGTCAGGTTCGCGCGCGACGGCTTGTAGTCGGCATTGCGCCACGTGACCACGACGTCGCACGAGTACGTGCGATCGCCGAGCTTCTTGCAGTCGCCGTCGGGTTTCGCCGACACGACATCGGCCGAGACGGGCAGCGGCTGGCCGAACAGCGCATTCAGGCCGCCATGGTTTTCCGCTTCGAGCGCGCGGCGCACGGCGGCGTCGACGTCGCTCGAACCGGGGCCGTCGTGGAGCAGGTTGCAGGCGGCCAGCAGCGTCGATGCACCGGCGAGTGTCAGCAGCGTGTGGAACTTCATGGATATCCGTAATCGGGTGAACGCCGCGTAGTCTGCAACGTCCGCGTGTCGTGCGCGGTATCCATTTGTAACCAATTGCACGGATGCGCAAGCGGCATCGCGTGCCCGTGCGTCGCCCTAGCCCTTGCCTATTGCCGCTCCTGCTTCACGCGGCTGACGAGCTGCGTCGGGCTCACGAACTGCAGCGCGATCACGACCCACACGAGCGTGATGGCCATGTAGATCATCGCCATCGCGTCGATCGACTGCGGCGCGCGCACGCCGGTCGAGAACACCGCGTAATACAGCGCGACGACGAGCGTCTGCGTGCTCGGCCCCGCGGTGAAGAAGGTCAGCTCGAACATCCCGATCGTGCGCACCAGCACGAGCAGCCCCGCCGCGAGCATGCCGGGCACCAGCAACGGCAGCAGCACGTAGCGGAAATAGCGCCACGTGTTCGCGCCGAAAATGCGCGCGGCGGACTCGAGATTCGGGTCGATCTGCTCGATGAACGGCGTCATCACGAGGATCACGAACGGCAGCGCCGGCACGAGGTTCGCGAGGATCACGCCGGGCAGCGTGCCCGCGAGCCCGACCTTGTACATCACGGTGGCCATCGGGATCCCGTACGTGACGGGCGGCACCATCAGCGGCAGCAGGAACACCAGCAGCGCGAAGCGCTTGCCGCGAAACTGCACGCGCGCGAGCGCATACGCGGCGGGCACGCCGAGCGCGATCGACAGCAGCACGACCGCGCCGACGACCTCGACCGTCACCCACAGCACGCTCGCGAGCTGGAAGTCCTCCCACGCCTTCGCGTACCAGTGCAGCGTGAAGCCCTGCGGCAGCGGCGTGCCGAACCAGCGGGTCGCGATCGAATTCACCGCGACGGTCGCGATCAGCAGCATCACGTTCAGCAGGAAGAACGCCATCAGCCCCCACACGAGCGCCTTCCATGCGCGGCCGGCGAGATTGCTTGTCATCTTCTGCGGTTTCCTCGCGTCGACGGGCCGCTCACCGGGTGCATCGGGCGCATCGTGCTTCGGCGGCCAGGTGCGGGCGGCATGATTGTCGGTCGCCATCAGCCCTTGCCTCCCGTCACCGCGCCCGTATAGAAGAAGCGGCGCGCGCCGAGCATCGACGCGACCACCAGCAACTGCACGAAACCCATCACGATCGCGATCGCCGATGCGAGCGAATAGTCGTAGCTCTCGAACGCGGCTTCCGCCGCCGCGATCGAGATCACGCGCGTGGGCCCGGCCGGCGCGCCGAGCAGCACGGCCGACGGAAACACCGAGAACGCCTGCACGAACGACAGGCACGCAGCCATCGTGAGCCCCGGCACGAGCAGCGGCAGGTAGATTTGCCGGAACTGCTGCCACGGGTTCGCGCCGAGCGTCGCGGCCGCGCGCGCGAGCGTCGGGTCGATGCCGCTGATGTACGACAGCATCAGCAGGAACGCGAACGGAAAGCCCGACACGATCAGCGACAGCAGCACGCCCCAGTAGTTGTGCGTGAGGCGCACTTCGTCGGTGTACAGGTGCAGCCCCTGCAGCGCTTGCGGGAACCAGCCGTTCGGCCCGAAATACGTGAGCATCCCGTCGGCGACGAGCACCGTGCCGAGCGTGACGGGAATCACGAGCAGCGTCGTGACGAACTTCTGGTACGGCGAGTTGCGGCGCAGCGCGAACGCGACGGGCACTGCGATGCCGACGTTGATCAGCGTCGCCGGCACCGCGAGCTTCAGCGTGACGAGCACGGTCGGCCACATCGCGGTGTCGGTGAAGAACTGCACGTAGTTCGCGAGCGCGCCGCCGCCGTTCATCGGCTGGAACGACAGCACGAGGCCGTATGCGAACGGATAGACGAACAGCGCGACGATGAAACCGAGCGCGGGCGTGACGAGCCAGGCCTTCGCGTCGCGCGGCGTGCCGACCGGGAGCGTGCTCATGCGGCCTCCCGGTGTACCCGCGCCGCGGCCACGCCGCTCATTTCGGCGCTCCCGGATAGACGAGCGTACGCGACGGCGCAACGCGCAGCCGCAGCGGTTCGCCTTCCGTGAATTCGCCGGCCACCCGTGCCCAGATCGGGCCGAACGGCGTGACCGCGCGGATCAGCGAATCGCGACCGCCGTACTCGACCGTTTCGACGGTCGCGTCGAACGTGTTGTCGCCGCCTTCGTCCGCGCGCTCGATGTCGTCGGGGCGCAGCGCGACCGAGACGTCCTTCGCGTCGAAGCCGGCCATCGGCACGCCGGTGAGGCGAACGCCGCCGGCTGCGACGCTCACGTAATCGCCGGCCATCCCTTCGAGCGTGAACGGCAGCACGTTGCGATAGCCCATGAAGCGCGCGACATGCAGGTTGTGCGGGCGCGTATAGACATCCTTCGGCGTCGCGACCTGCTGCACCACGCCCTCCTTCATCACGACGATGCGGTCGGCCATCGACAGCGCCTCGTCCTGGTCGTGCGTCACGTAGATCGTCGCGCGTTCGAGCTGCGTGTGGATGCGGCGGATCTCGGCGCGCATCTCGATGCGCAGCTTCGTGTCGAGGTTCGACAGCGGTTCGTCCATCAGCACGAGCGGCGGCTCGATCACGATCGCACGCGCAATCGCGACGCGCTGCTGCTGCCCGCCCGACAGTTGCCCCGGCAGCTTGCCCTCGTGACCGACGAGCTGCACGAGTTCGAGCGCCTGCTGCGCGCGCCGCCGCGTTTCCTGCTTCGGCACGCCGCGCATCTTGAGGCCGAAGCCGACGTTGTCGAGCACCGACATGTGCGGAAACAGCGCGTAGTTCTGGAACACCATCCCGAAGCCACGGCGCTCGGGCGGCAGCACGTCGATGCGCGTGTCGTCGAGCCAGATGCCGCCGCTTGTGAGCGGCTGCAGCCCCGCGATGCAGTTGAGCGCGGTCGATTTGCCGCAGCCCGACGGGCCGAGCAGCGCGATGAATTCGCCACGCCGGATCTCGAGATCGAGCCCGTTCAGCGCGGCGACCTGCGCGCCTTCCGCATTGGTGAAGCTGCGGCACACGCCATCGAGCCGCAGCCGTTCGAAACTGTGCTTCATTGCGCGAACTCCATCGACGCGGGCGCCGCGGCGCCCGCCGGTCCATGCGTTACTTCGACTTCTGCGAACCGATCTCGCGATCCCACTTCTGGAACGCGGCGACCATCGCCTGCGCGCTGAGCGGCTGCACGTGCGGGCGATCCGCAAGCAGCTTCGCGTACTCGGGGCGGCCGAACTTGCGGACGACCTCCTGGCTGTGCGCGGGCGCCATCTCGAGCGTTACGCCCTTCACCGCCGGGCCCGGATAGAAGTAGCCGTCGTCGTAGGTCATCGCCTGTTGCGCCGGTTCGAGCAGGAAGTTCATCAGCTTGAACAGCACGTCGAGCTTTTCCTTCGGCACGCCCTTCGGGATCACCATGTAGTGCGCGTCGTTGACCCACGTCATGTTGTCGAATGCCTGGATCCTGAATTCGGCCGGCACGATGCCGAGCGCGCGCGGGTTGAGATCCCACCCGGTGACGGTCACGGTCATGTCGCGCGTGCCCTCGCCGAGCTCCTTCATCACCGCCGACGTGCCGCCCGGGTAGTACGGCACGCAGTCGTTCAACGCCTTGAGGAACGCCCAGGTCTTGTCCCAGCCGTTGATCGGATCCTGCGGATTCTTGTCGCCGAGCACGTACGGCAGCCCCATCAGGAACGTGCGGCCGGGGCCCGAGTTGGCCGGGCGCGCGTAGATCAGCTTGTTCGGGTGCGCCTTGCACCAGGCGAGCAGCTGATCGGGCGTCTTCGGCGGATTGCTGACCTTCGCCGGGTTGTATTCGAGCAGCGGACCGGCCGGCATGTACGTGACTTCGAGGCCGTAGCCCTGCGCGAGATCCTGCATCTTGCGCGGGCCGGGCGCGTATTTGTCGAGCACGCCGGGGAACGCGGCCGCGTCGTCGGGCAGCAGCTTCTGCCACAGGTTCTGCTCGATGCCGGCGGCCAGTGCGTCGGTGCCCGTCAGCACGAGGTCGATGTCGGAGCGCCCCGCCGCCTGCATCGCCTTGATCTTGCCCGGCAATTGCGGCGCGGGCGCGTTCGTGAACGTGACGTTCGATACGAGGTTCGGGTTCTTGTCCTTGAAGGCTTCGATGGCCTTCTGCGTGAGCTGCAGGTTGCCCGCGACATCGACGATGTTCAGCGAGACGGGAGCGGCAACGGCGGCCGCGGCAGACAGCGTGAAGCCCAGGGCGAGTGCGATCCGGCGGACACGGCGAGCGATCGTGGTGGCGTTCATGTCTCCTCACTTCGGTCGGTGGATGGGACCTTTCTTTTCAGGAAATCATGACGGCGTTATACGATGTCGGTCAACAAAAAACCACGGCGAACGGGGCGGGACTTTCCCTGACAAACACCTTCCGTTGGGCAGTAATTTGGTTACTGAACGATATGGTTCGGGGGATTATTGTTGGAAGAGGAGTCGTCTTGTGACGTCGTATCTCCTGGGGTCCACTCCTGTTGGAGCGGATCCGACGAGCATCTGATATGGATCGGCACCCGTGAGCCTCGGACATTGCGTTGGCCGGAGCGGTCGGATGTGAATTGGTTGGCGGAAGCTCATGTGAGGCAGCCACTTTGTTGGCGACACGCATGCACCTTAGTGGCTTGGTAGAGGAGCGTTTTCAGCGAGATAACGAATTTTCCCAGATTGCGCTGAAATATTCGGCCAGCTCTTCGCTGGTCACGGTGCCGTCGGCAACGTCGACCATCAAATCTTCGAGGTCGGCGAGGCGAGGAATCGAGATCCCCTGCCGCTCCATGTACGTCAAAGCGCAAGTCAGGCCGGTACGCTTGTTTGCGTCATTGAACACATGGCCGCGTGCAATCGCGACGGCGTAGGTCGCGGCAATGCCAAACACGTCGTCAAGGCCCGCGTAATGGACATGATTTTCAACGCGATGCAAGGCGGCCTCGACTCCGCCTCGGCCAGCATGCGCGAAACCGCTGAGGCCACCGAGATCCCGGATGATCTCGTCGTGGATGGTGATGACGTAGTCAAGATCCAGCAAATTAGCGGTCCTTCAACGCGATCAGCACGTCCCGGTGTTCGGAAATGACTTTTCGCGCCGCACGAAGCACGTCGCCTTTCTCGGCTTCGGTCGAAGCCTTGACCTCGGTGGTGGGACGGATGATCGTACGGGGTTTCAACTCAACCCCGTACAGTACCTTTCGTTTGGGAGCCATGACAGCGTTCCGCCTAAAAAAACGATAACAATCAGCCGCTTATCTCGCTAACGGACGGCAGCTGCACATTGCTGTCAATCATAGCACCCGATGAACCGACGAAGGCAGTCCAGGGCCGGCAGACGATGCCCGACGAACAGTCCTTTTAATGGAAACCACCTTCGCCCAGCATAGCCACCTCTCCGATCAACCGCTCCGCATCCCGCCACTCGCCATACCCCGACGCCGGGTTCAGGTGCCCGACCTCCCCCAGATCGACGAGCTTGCCGCCCCACCCGGCCGCCAGCGCCTCGACACGTTCGAAACGCGCGAGCGGATCGTTGCGGCTCGCGGCGACGATGCTCGGAAACGGCAGACGTTCGGTCGGTATCGGCGTCCAGCCGTTCGCGGCGATCGCATCGGGCGCCGGATAACCGGCGGGCATCGGCGACTCGAGATCGGCCGGCGCCGCGAGCAGCGCGCCATGAATCTTGCGCGTGGCCTGCCTTGCCCAGTGCACCGTGATCATCACCCCCGCGCTGTGCGCGACGAGGATCACGGGGCCGTCGATCTCGGCCAGCGCCGCATCGAGCGCCGCGACGCGCGCGTCGCGGCTCAGCTTGTCGGCTTCCAGCGGCGCGACGGCGCGCGCGTTCGGCAGGCGTCGTTCGAGGTGCGTCTGCCAGTGGTCTTCGACGTGATCGCGCAAGCCGGGCACGATCAGGATGGTGGGGGCGGTCGTCAGGGTCATGCAGTCTCCGAAGCGTTCAGGAAAGTTGGGACGCGCGCGGTTCGCGTTCGACGCGCGCGAGATCGGCCACGTAGCTCGCGCGTCCGATCGCGAACAGCACGGCGGCCATGAGCGGCACGACAGGAATCCATTGCAGTGCGCCGACGAGCCCGGCGCGATCGGCAACCCACCCCGTCAGCAGCGGGCCCGGCGCCATGCCGAGCAGGTTGTTGGCGAGCGTGAGCGTCGCGAACGCCGATGCGTGGATCGCGGCCGGCGTCAGGTTCGCGACCATCGCGCCCGATGCACCGGATGCGCCCGCGCCGACCAGCATCCCCGCGCAGATCAGCGCGAGCTGCAGCGGCCCGGGCGGCAGCCGGAACGCAATCGCGAGGCATACGCCCGTGAGCACGCAATACGCGATCGCGGTCAGCCACTTGCGCTTGCCGTCGGTCTTGCCGACGCGGTCGGTGACGATCCCGCAGCCGACCATCCCGACGCCCGCGAGCAGCACGAAGCCGGCCGCGAGCACGGCCGCGCGGTCGGGCGCCATCGCGTAGTAGCGGTTCAGGTAGCTCGGCAGCCACGCGAACAGCGCGCCCGGCACGAACAGGTGCAGCCCGCTGCCGAGATAGGCGCAGATCACCGAACGCGACGCGAACAGCCCCGACATCAGCGCGCGCACGTTGCCGCGCAGGTCGTGCGGCGTGCCGGCGTCGCGCCGGCACGGTTCGATGCGATACGCGGCGAGCCGTCGTTCGGTCACGACGCAGCGATACGCGACGAGCAGCACGATGCCGAGCGCGGCCATCACGCCGAACGACCAGCGCCAGCCGAGATGCGCGCCGACCAGCCCGCCGAGCGCCATCCCGAACACGGAACCGAACGCGCCGCCGGCCATGAACGCGCCGGTCAGCGTCGCGCGCAGCCGTGCCGGAAAGATGCTGAGGATCAGTGCGACGCCGACGCTGCCGTACGCGGCTTCGCCGAGCCCGACGAGGCCGCGCGCGACGAGCATCTCCGTGTAGTTGGTCGACAGCGCGCAGCCGAGCGTCGCGACGCTCCACAACGCAGCCATCAGCACGATGCTGCGCACGCGACCGAAGCGGTCGGCGAGCACCGACAGCGGAAACGTCAGCAGCCCGACCAGCAGCGCGACGACGCCGGACAGCGAACCGAGCTGCGTGTCCGACAGCGCCCACGCGTGCTTGAGCAGCGGGAACACGGCGTTGAGCACCTGCCGCGACATGTAGTCCGACAGCAGCAGGCCGACGGTCAGCCCGAACACGAGCCACGCATACGCGGGCGCGCGCCGGCCGGCGGCGGCGACGTCCTGCATCGACGGCTCGACATGATGGATCAGCATGCGTGTCTCCTCCGGCACCAGAGCGGTCGTGCTCCGGCGCGGCTTGCGTGGCCCCGCTCCGTGGTCCGGAGTCAGCCCCCGCGCCGTGCGCGGGGATGGGTGCCACGCCACAACGATCGGCGGGCGGCGGCCGCGACGACCGCCTGCCCGGATGCGCGGCGCG